>JANNEI010000011.1:0-2653 GCA_031378565.1 Burkholderiales bacterium | reverse complement strand
AATTGCCGCAGTCGCCGAGAAGGTCGGGCTCGCGGGGTCCAGGTCGAACTGCAGCACGTAGCGCGAAGGCACCACGTCCTTCGGCAAGGCACCGGGTGCAGTGGCGAAGTCGAAGCGCGCCTGCGCGCCGGCCGGCGCACTGACGATCGTCAGCAAGAGCGCCAGCACCACCGAAAGCATCACGACGAATCCGCTCATGGCCTGGTTCAACATGGGTTCTCCTCGTGGCTGGGTGCAAACGACGCCGCAGACGGCGCGGGCGCGAATCATGCCTCAACGCGCAGGCAGCGCGCCAGGTGGTCGGGGGCCACGTTGACAGGCGGAGGCGGCGCTTCGCGGCAGGCCGGAATGACCAGCCCGCAGCGATCCGCAAACGGGCAGCCCGCCGGTAAATCCACCAGCTCGGGCACGCGCCCGGCAATCGTCAGCAGCGGCGGCTTGTGTCCGTTCACAAGTGCTTGCCCCAGGCGAGGCCGCGCACCGAACAGGCCGCGCGTGTACGGGTGCGCGAGGCGCTCGAACACGCTGGCGGTCGGCCCGCTTTCCACCACCGTGCCGCCGTACATCACCAGCATGCGCTGCACGCTGCGCGCCATCACGCCGAGATCGTGGCTGATCAGCAGCAGGGCCATGCCGCTCTCGCGCACCAGTTCACCGATCAGGTCGAGGATCTCGCCTTGCAGCGTCACGTCGAGCGCGGTGGTGGGCTCATCCGCAATCAGCAGGTCGGGGCCGCAGGCAAGCGCCGCGGCGATCATCACGCGCTGCCGTTGGCCGCCGGACAGCTGGTGCGGATACGCGTCGAGCCGCTGCGCCGCCTGCGGCAGCCGCACCCGATCCAGCAGGCGCAAGGCCTCGGCGCGCGCCTGCGTGCGGCCGATGCCGCGATGCTGGCGCAGCGGCTCGGCCACCTGCGCGCCGACGGTGTGCAGCGGGTTCAGCGCCGTCATCGGCTCCTGGAAAATCATGCCGATGCGGTTGCCGCGCAGCGTGCACAGCGCGCTCTCATCGGCACCGACCAACTGTTGCCCGTCGAAGCGGACACTGCCGCTGACGCGTGCGCCCAGTGGCAGCAGGCCCATCAGCGCCAGCGCGGTCATCGACTTGCCGCAGCCGCTTTCGCCGATCAGGCCGACGGTTTCGCCTCGGCGGATGGAAAACGAAATGCCGCGCAGCGCATCGGCCGGGCCGCGCGAGGTGTCGAGGCCGACCCGCAGCTCGGCCACGTCGAGCAGGGGCAACGGCAATCGTGGGGATGGCAGCGGTTGGGTCGGCGAACGCACGCGTGACGATACCCTCGTTTTTCCGGCGCATTCGCGTGACGGTCGGTGCGCGCTTTCGTGTGCGCGCCTTCCTGGACAAGCGAGCCTGATCTTGCGAAATTACGTGCTTCGCTGCCACGCCCGAACGCCTTGGCATCCCCACCCGAACGAGCCTGCCCATGTCCGCCTCTCCCACACTCAAGCCGACTCCACCGCCCAAGGCCGCATCCACGGCAGCGCCCTTCGGCATGGCTGGTACCCTGGCCGCGTGGCTGTCGCACAGCCGCTGGCTCGGCATCGGCGGCGTGCTGATGCTGTTGGCGATGCTGCCCACCTTCGCGCTGTCGCTGCTGCACCGGCAGCAGTTCAACGGGATCGACGCGTACGACAAGCCGCTGAAGTTCCAGCTGTCGCTGGGCGTCTACCTGCTGTGCCTGGCCTGGATGCGCGGCTACCTGACGCCCGCCGGCCGCGCCCGTCGCGTGGCGCTGCTGACCGACGTGGTGCCCACCGTGGCTGCGTTCGGCGAGGTGGCCTACATCCTGTGGCGGGCCGGCCGCGGCGAGGCGTCGCATTTCAACGTCGCCACGCCACTCGCCAACGCGCTCTACAGCCTGATGGGCGTCGGCGCGCTGCTGCTGGTGGCCGCCTCCGGCGTGCTGGCCTGGTTGCTGCGCCGCCACGCGTCGCCCGGTCTGAACGCCGCCTTTCTGGTCAGCGTGCGCCACGGGCTGTGGCTGACGATGATCCTCGGCGGCGCAGCGGGCATTTACCTCAGTGCGCAGACCGGCCATGCAGTCGGCGGTGTGCTCGGCGGCGTGACCAACGACGCCTTCGGGCTGCCGCTGAGCGGTTGGTCGCGCACCTGGGGCGACCTGCGTGTGCCGCACTTCTTCGGCATCCACGCGATGCAGTTTCTGCCGCTGTTCGGCTGGGCGGCTTCGCGCTGGTGGCCCGAGCCGCGCGCCACCGTGTCGGTGCATGTCGCAGCCGTCGCGTATGCGCTGTTGACGGTGCTGGCGTTCTGGCAGGCGGTGGCCGGCGTGCCGTTATTGTTCGGGCGCTGACGGACCTTTTCGAGCGCCCCAAGGCCGACGACATACCTCGTCCGCCCCCCAAGGGGATGCCGGAAAGTGGCAAAGCCACATTTCCTTGAGAGGAACCATCGTCATGCTGGACACCGTGTTCTCCGCCGC
This sequence comes from Burkholderiales bacterium, assembly GCA_031378565.1. Classification (GTDB taxonomy): domain Bacteria; phylum Pseudomonadota; class Gammaproteobacteria; order Burkholderiales; family Burkholderiaceae_C; genus JANYJJ01. The sequence continues at coordinate 195 of JANNEI010000011.1, read as the reverse complement.
CAATGCGCTGGCAATGGTCGGCTGGCTTTGCTTGCTGCTGGCACCACGCGCGCGCTGGTCGAATGGCTGGGTCGCGGGGCTGGGCATCCCGGTGCTGCTCTCGGCTGCCTACCTCGTGCTGATGCTGACGCAGTGGCGGCCCGGGCACGGCGGTTTCGGCTCGCTGACGCAGGTGTCGCAGCTGTTCGAGTCGCG
>JANNEI010000800.1:0-3296 GCA_031378565.1 Burkholderiales bacterium | reverse complement strand
GTGACCACCCGCCGCGCACCGCGCTCTTTGGTGGCGTTGCCCAGCGCCTTGTCGGCGTTGCCGATCTGCCGCTCGATCAGTGCCTCGACATGCGCTGCCAGCACCTCGTTTTCGTCGCCGGCCAGCCGCGCGAACTTGACGGCGGTGCGCACCTGCGCCGGCGTCAGCCCCTTGCGCTCGGCCAGCCGCGCGGCGAATCCCGCCGACACCGCCACGCCGCGCAACGCGCGCGTGACCAATGCCTCGCGCGCGCCCGGCGGCGGGCTTTTCAGTTCGAGGTGGTACTGGAAGCGACGCCGGAACGCGGGGTCGATCTGCTCGATGCGGTTGGTGACCCAGATCACCGGCACCGGGTTGGTCTCCAGGATCTGGTTCACCCAGGCCTTGCCGCTGACGCTGCCGCTCGGCCCGCCATTCGGCCCGCCGTCCGCAGTGTCCAGCCGTGCCATCAGCTGCGCGGCGTCTGTGCTGATGGGCGGGAACACGTCCTCCACCTCGTCGAACAACAGCGCCACCTGGCTGCTGCCCTTGTGGAACACCTGGCTGATCTGCAGCGAGCGGTAGCGGTCGCGCCCGCTCAGCGAATTGCCGTCGCGGTCGGCATATTCCACCTCGTACAACTCCAGCCCGGCGGCCTGCGCCGCCACCTTGGCGAGTTCGGTCTTGCCGGTGCCGGGCGGGCCGTACAGCAGCACGTTGACGCCAGCCTCTTTTTGCGCCACCGCGTTGCGCAGCAGTGCCGTCATCACTTTCTGGTCGTCGCCGACAAACTGGAAATCGATCGGCGTCAACTCGCTGCGTTTGGCGGGCCGCGTGAACACCGCCATCAGGTCCGACGGGCCTTCGTAATGACGCATCAGCACCGGCGGCAGTTGTTCGCTGACCTTCATCAGGTCGGCCAGGTCGGTGATGTTGTGCTCCGAGATCAGGTTCTCGACCATGCCGATGCGTTCCAGCCGCGACCCCGCGCGCAGCGCTTCGGCCACCTCGGTTTCATTCACCCCGGCCACGCTGGCGATGGCGGCGTAGGCTTCCTGCGCGTTCGACACCTTGAACTCGACCAGCAGCCCGCGCAGGTCGCGCTGATAGCGGGCCAGCGTGCCGTACAACAGCAGGGCGCGTTCGGCCGAATTGAGCTGCAACAGACCGCCGAGCGCGGCGATGTTTTTCTCGACCAGGGTGGATTCTTTTTTCAGGCTGCGGTCCAGCCAGTCGGCAGTCGCACCGAGCACCGCCAGCAGGTCTTTCGGCGCGTCCTTGATGTATTCGTCGACGTAGAAGAACAGCGTGGCTTCCTCGTACGGGCCGCGCCAGCCGCCGTGGCGTTCCATGAAGGCCTCGTGGCCGAGCAGGTCGTGGCCGCGCCACTGCTCGTTGGCCTTGCAGCGAATTTTCAGGAACTGGCGCAGCCGGGTCAGCACCGTGACCGGCCACACCAGGTGCCGGCCGGTCAGCGACAGCAAACTGTTCCAGTCGCGGCGCAGGTTGAAGCGTCCGACATGCCGCATGGTCAGCGTGAGCACGAACTGCGAGCACATGCGGTCGAGCACGGGCGCATCTTTCAGGCCGGGCGACAGCAACACGCGAGCATCGTCAGAGGTCTTGACCACGGGCACCTCCTGGGGGAGACCTTGTCAGCGAAACCATCTTGGCGCAGAGCGCGCCACGCGGCAAGCCCTTTTGTTCGGGCTTGATTCGGCTAAACGCGGGCAGGAATTTGCGGAAGACGCCTCGACGCCGTCGTTGCGTGTCGTGATGCTTCTCAGGCCGACGCAGGCTCAGTGAAGCACGACCGGCTGTTGCATCAGCGAGGAAAAGCGTTCGATGTACGCGTCGATTTCTTCTACCGACGGCTGCGTCAGGATCAGTGCTTCGACGCCTTCCTTGAAGCTTTCGGCCAAGGCACCTTCGATGAAGATTTCCTTGCGCGCGAACTTGTCCACCAGCTCGTAGCCGCCGCGTGTCAGCGCATCGTCGCGGCCGCCCGGCACCGCTTCGGCCGGCACGTCGAACAACACCACCGCAAAACTGTCCGAGTTGTAGAGCATCTGCATGAGGGCTTCTCCTGTCGAACACCTGTGTCCATTAACGCAAATTTCAAGCCAGCCGACGACAGGGACAGGCTCCCGCAGTCAGGGGGGCGCGTTCATCTCGCGCAACAACAGCTCCAGGGCTTCGCCGTCGGGCGAGGTGCTGAGCCGCGCACGCACCGGCAGGTGGTGGCGCGCCGGGTCCAGCCAGGCCTCCACCGTGGTGTCGTACAGGGTGCGCGGCTCGCGCGCGAACTTGACCGCGCGCACCGGACCGGCGTCGGTCTGCACCGTCTCGTGCGCGGCGTAGCGAAACACCCAGATGTCGGCGTCGCCGCGCGCGCCCACCACGTACAGCGCGACCTTGCCACCCGGGGCCATGCGCTGCGGTTCGGCTGCGGCCACGGCGGCCAGCTGGATCATCCAGCTCAGGCGGTCTTGCGTGCCGATCAGCAGCGGGTATTCGGTGGCGGGGCCTGAAAAAGTGATCTTGCCGACATCGCGCTGGAAGTTGGCCGCGCGCACGTCGCGCCGCATGCGCTGGTCGGTGAAGCGCAGCGGTGCGATGCCGGCGTCGTCGAAGCCGCCCTGGCTGGTTTGCACCAGCACGCTGAAGCCGGCCAGGCGGCCTTCGAGCCGCAACTCGTACCGCCCTCCCGCGGGCCGCCATTGCAGCTCTCCGGTGCCCGACAAGGCACCCCGGCGCAGTTCGTAGCGCAACGTCAGCGGAGGCGGGAACAGCGTGCGGTACAGCGGAATCTCGCCTTCGCTGGAGGCGGGTGCTGCGGCCACGGCGGCTGCCTCGGGCGTTTCGGGGGCCGCGGGCACCGCGGGAACGACTGCAGCCACGGCCGACTCGGCGGCGACATCGGCCGTGGCCGGCAGCTCGCGCGCCGCTTGCGATGCAGCCGCTTCGAAGCGCGGCGCTTCGGCGGGCGGCAAGGCGGCTTCCGCCCGCGCCGCCGGGACGGCTGGCGTGGCGGCAGGGCGTGGTGGAGGGGCAGGGGAAGGCGCTGCCGCTGCCGGCTCGGCTTGCGGCACTGGCACTGGCACTGGAACGGACACGGGCTGCGGAGCTTGCAGCATGCGCACCTGCACCGGTGTGGCCGACGCGCTGCGCTCGGCCTGCGGCAAGCCCAGCCGCACCCCCATCAACAGGGCTGCGTGCAGCAGCAGGGCGGCACCCACCAGGGCCAGCAACACCCGCTGCGGTGGGCGGCCATTCAGGTGGTGGGGCGGGGCAATCACAAGCATCGACAATGAAGG
>JANNEI010000793.1:0-6333 GCA_031378565.1 Burkholderiales bacterium | reverse complement strand
GGCGGCACGCCGGGCCAGTCCGCGCACGCCGGGCGCCGCGACCGCCTGCTGGCCGCCGCGCTGGCGCAAAGCGAAAAGGTGCGCCGCCTGTCACAGCAGCTGTTCGAGCTGGCCGCGTTGCAATCCACTGACCAGGTACTGCACCGTGAACGCTTCTGCCTGGACGAGTTGGTGACCGATGCGGTGCAGAAGTTCGAGCTGGCCGATGGGTCGCCACCGGTGACGCTGCATGGCCCGCCCCCCGGCCGACTGGAGCTGGAAGGTGACCTGCAGCTCATCGAGCGCGCTCTGACCAACCTGATCGACAACGCCTTGCGCCATGCGCCGGGACCCTTGCCGGTGCGGGTCAGCCTGGTGCGAAATGGCACGCATGCGCAAATCGTGGTCGAGGACACCGGCCCGGGGTTGCCGGCCGAACTGCTGAGCCGGTTGGAGCGCGGGCACCCGGTGCGCGAGCCACCGCTGAGTCGCCCTGGTGGCGGTATCGGCGGCCTTGGCCTGGCCATAGCGCAGCGCGTGGCCGTCATGCATGGCGGCAGCCTGCGGCCGTTGCCGGTGGTGCACGGCGGCACGCGGTTGTGCCTGGCCTTGCCGCTGGGCAACCGGTCAGGCACCGATGCGCTTCACGCTCTCTGAAAGGCACGGCCGCACGCGCTGACCCGCTACGATGCGCGGCAGTCGTGGGTCTCTTGAGGGAATGTGCCTCTGCCACTTTGCGCCATCCTCGTACGGGACGCACGACACAACGCGGCGGCCTTGGGGCGCTCGATGAATCGCAAAGGGTCGGCATGAAACATGGTTGGCGGTACTGGATGAATCAGGCGATCGTGGCGCTGCTGAGTGCGTTGAGCGCCATGGCGGGCTCGGCGTTCGCCGCGCCCCCGCCGATCGAGCACTTCACGAAGCGGCCGGCCATCGACGGCGTCGTCGTGTCGCCTTCGGGAAATCGCCTGGCGGTGCTCGTCTTCGGTGCCGAGGGCAGGCGTCGCCTGGCGGTGATGAATCTCGATCCCGTCGGAGATATTCGCGTGGTCGGTGGTTTTGCCGATGCCGATGTCGCCACCGTGCGCTGGGTCAGCGACGACCGCCTTGTATTCGAGGCGTACAGGGACGGCCCTGAAATCCGCGAGGGCGGAGCCGGAACCTTTGCCGTCAATCACGACGGTACCGAGTCACGTCAGTTGATCGCGTGGGTGCGCGCGATGAATGAGACGAACTCGTCGATCCGCTCCAGGGTGCTGCCGTACGGCTGGTTCCTGCACTCGACCATCGACGACCGCAGCGACGACGTCTTTGTCTACCGAAACGTGAAGGACGCCGTTGGCGACCTGAAGCAGGTCGAACTGGCGCGGCTGAACACGCGGACCGGTCTGCTGCGCAGCTTGAGCTACGGCATGCCGCAGGGCACCCGTTCATGGTTGCTTGACCAGAAGCACGAGCCGCGTCTGCTCACGGCATACCGCGACGGACGGCAGAAAGTCTACTGGCGCGCCGCCGAAGCCGACCCCTGGGCCGAGGTGGCCGATTTCGACCCGTTGACGGAGGCCGGGTTGACGCCCTGGATGGTCGATGGCCGCGGCCAGGTGATGGTGACAGCGCGCATGGGTGGCGACGTGACCGGGCTTTACAAGTTCGACCCGGTGGCCAGGCGGGTGGACCCGCAGCCGCTGGTGAGCGTTGCGGGATTCGATCTGTCGGCCAGTCCGGAAGTCGACCCGGAATCCGGGGCCTTGCTCGGGCTGCATTTCACCGCCGATCGGCCGACCAGCTACTGGTTCGACGACCGCCTGGCGCAGATCCAGCGCGGTCTCGATGCGGCATTGCCGGCCGGGCGCAGCAATCGCCTCTACTGCGGACGCTGCGTCTCCACGCGGTTCTTCGTGGTCCGATCCAGCTCCGACAGGCAGCCAGGGGAGTACTTTCTGTTCGATCGCAGCAAGTCGTCGCTTGAGCCCATCGGCGCCGCGCGACCGTGGATCGACGAGGCCTCACAGGGGCGTCGCACGGTTCACCGCGTGACCACCCGGGATGGCTTGTCGATGCCGGTCTACGTCACGCACCCGCCCGGGGCCGCTGTCGACAAGGCCTTGCCTGCCGTCGTGCTCGTGCACGGTGGCCCCTGGCTTCGGGGCAGCGACCTTGGGTGGGAGGCCGAAGCGCAGTTCCTGGCGTCGCGTGGCTATCGGGTTCTCCAGCCCGAATTCCGTGGCAGCTGGGGCTACGGCTTCCGCCACTTCAAGGCCGGTTGGAAGGAATGGGGCCGCGCCATGCAGGACGACCTCGTTGATGCCGTGCGCTGGGCCGAGAAAGAGCGGTTGCTCGACCCCGGGAAGGTTTGTGTGGTCGGTGCCAGCTATGGCGGCTACGCGGCGCTGATGGGGCCGATTTCGAGCCCCGGCGTCTACCGCTGCGCCGCAAGCTTTGCGGGCGTGACCGACATCGACTTGATGTACAGCATCACCTGGAGCGATCTGTCGGAGGCATCGCGCCGCTACAGCATGCCGGTGCTGATCGGGGACCGGGACAAAGACACGGATCGGCTGACCATGGCATCGCCATTGAAGCGCGTGGCCGAGATCAAGATTCCGTTGCTGGTCGTGCATGGTGGCGCAGACCGCCGCGTGCCCATCGCGCATGCGCGCGAGTTCACTGCTGCGGCCCGCCGTGCCGGCGTGACGGTCGAGCGGTTCGACTATCTCGAGGAGGGGCACGGTTTTTTCAGTCCCGCGAACGAGACCGACTTTTACGGCCGCCTCGAACGCTTCCTTGCAGAATCCTTGTCGGCACCACGCTGATCGCGGAGGTTTGACATGGACCGCCGTTGCTCCATCGGCCTGCTGGCCGCCTGCGTAGTGGGTGGCTGGCCGGCGGCGCGCGCCGCCGACGACATGCCACTGTTCGACGCACACATCCATTACAGCCACGATGCGTGGGAGCAGGTGCCGCCGAAGCAGGCGGTGCAGATCCTGCGCAGCGCCGGGCTGCGCGGCGCGCTGGTGTCGTCGTCCAACGACGAGGGCACGCAAATGCTGGCGGCCGAGGCCCCCGAGCTGATCGTGCCCGAGCTGCGGCCCTACCGCACGCGCGGCGAGATCGGCAGCTGGATGCGCGACGAGACGGTCGTGCGCTACCTCGAAGCGCGGCTGGCGAAGTACCGCTACGCCGGCATCGGCGAGTTCCACCTGTACGGTGAGGACGCCGAGTTGCCGGTGCCACGCCGCATGGTGGCGCTGGCGCGTGAAAGGAAACTGCTGCTGCACGCGCATTCCGATGTCGATGCCATCGAGCGAATGCTGCGGCAATGGCCCGAGGCGCGTGTGTTGTGGGCGCACTCGGGGTTCGAGCGGCCCGACGCGGTGCGCGCGGTGCTGCGCCGCCACCCGCGCCTGTGGTGCGACCTGGCCTTTCGCGGCGACCACGCCAGCGGCGGCAAGGTGGACCCCGCCTGGCGAGAGGCCTTCACCGAGTTCCCCGACCGCTTCATGATCGGCACCGACACCTTCACGCCCGAACGCTGGCACTACATCGGCGAGCACGCCCGCTATTCGCGCGCCTGGTTGGCCGACCTGCCGCTGCCGCTGGCCGAGCGCATCGGCTGGCGCAACGCCGAGACGCTGTTGCAAGGCAGCCTGCGGGGCCGTGGATGACGCGACGGCGCGGGCCGTGCCCGCTGCAAGCGCTTGCGGCGTTCGCGCTGGCAGCATTGATGGCCGCGGCGGGCGTGCCGGTGTGGGCGGCCTGCGGCGACCGTCTGCCTTTGAAGGCGCGGCAGCAGGTCGACGGTACCGGTGTGCAAATCGTCTTCGCGCCGCGCGCCTGGCCGATTCCGGTGGGGCAGCATTTCGCGGTCGATGTCGATGTGTGTTTGCCGCCCGGCGCTGCCGCACCCGCCGAGCTGCGGGTGGACGCGGACATGCCGGTGCACCGCCACGGCATGAATTACCGCGCCACGGTGCAGCCGCTGGGCGACGGGCGATTCGTCGCCGAGGGCCTGATGTTCCACATGCCGGGCCGCTGGCGTTTCATCTTCGACCTGGGCACGCAAGCGGGCCGACTGGGCAGGCTGACCCACGAGGTGGCGGTGGAATGACCCACGGGCCGCAGCGTGGGTGCGCACGGTCGTGGATCGTCGCCGCGCTGCTGGTGCTGGCCGGCCCGTGGGCCGCAGCGCCCGTCGGTGCACAGGCCGGTGGGCAGTCCGGTGCGCAGGCGCTGCTCGACTTCTCGCCCGCCGAGTTGCAGCGCATTCAACGGCACGGCCCGTGGCCACCACCGCGTGCGCACGATGCGGGCAACGCGCAGGCCGTCAATGCGCAGGCCGTCGCGCTGGGCCAGCGGCTGTTCTTCGACCCGCGGCTGTCAGCGGACGGGCGGCTGGCCTGCGCCAGCTGCCATGTGCCGACGCTGGCCTTTGCCGACGGCCGTGTGCGCTCGGTCGGCCGAGATGCGCTCGACCGCAACGCGCCCTCGCTGTGGAACGCGGCGCATGAGCGCTGGTACGGCTGGGATGGTGCGGCCGACAGCATCTGGTCGCAGGCGATCCGTCCGCTGCTGGATGCGCGCGAGATGGCGTCCAGCGGCCCGCATGTCGCCCAGGTCATCGGCGACGACTCGGAGCTGGCCTGCCGCTACCGGCGTGCGTTCGGGCGCGCGCCCGACGCGTCGCCGGCCCAGGCCGAGGCCACGTTGGTCGATGTGGCCAAGGCGCTCGGTGCCTTCGTCGGCAGCCTGGTGTCGGCGCGCACGCCGTTCGACGATTTCCGTGACGCGCTGGCGCATGGCGACCGGCGCGTGGCCGGGCGTTATCCGCTCGATGCACAGCGCGGCCTGCGCCTGTTTGTCGGACGTGGCCGCTGCAGCACCTGCCATGTCGGGCCGATGTTCAGCAACGGCGAGTTCGGCGACACCGGCCTGCCGTTTTTCGTGCGGCCCGGCGTGGTGGACGCGGGCCGCCACGGCGGCATCGGCGCGCTGCGCGCCAGCCGCTACAACCTGTTGTCGCACTTCAGCGATGCACGGCCCGACGCGACACTCAAGACCCGCCATGTCGAGGCGCAGCACCGCAACTTCGGCGAGTTCAAGGTGCCCGGCCTGCGCAACGTGGCCGACACCGCGCCCTACATGCACGACGGCCAGTTGGCGGCGCTGGACGACGTGCTGCGGCATTACTCGGACCTGAACCTCGACCGGCTGCATGCCGACGGCGAGCAGATTCTGTCGCCGCTGCGCTTCACCGATGCCGAGCGGGCCGACCTGCTGGCGTTTTTGCGCACCCTGTCCGACCCGGGCGCAACCCAGTGGCGGCCGGTGAAGCAAGCGCCGTGCGCCAGCGGCGCGAAATAACGCGGTTGCCGGATGCCGCTGCGGTCAGCCGGTTCGCAGGCGGGCCATCAGCAGCAACGATTGCTGCGCCGGGTCGTCCGAGTCGGTGACCATGCACAGCGTCATTCCGTCGCTGTCCACCCGCACGTCGATGCCTTCGACCTTGGCGGACGGCGACAGCCTGTGCATCGACAGCAACTTTCCGCTGGCAGCTACGATGCCGACCACCGAGCCGAAGCTCGGTCCGTCGGCCACGCTGTCGGCCGTGTTCTCTGCGGCGGCACAAAACACCCAGCCGCCGTCTGGCAGCGCGGCGGCGTCGGTGAAGCCGAGTGGAACGGCGTCGAGCGACCCGAGGCGGTAGCGGCGGATCGATGTCGGCTGCACCTGCGCAGACCGACCTTCGATCAGCGCGACCACATCGCTCAGGCGATAGCGCGCAGCCGCGTTCGAGGAACCCCCGGCCACAGCCCGGTTCAGCAGCAGCAGCTCATCGCCAAGCACGATCGCGCCTTCGATGTTGATCTCGCCCAGCAGGGCGGCCAGTGGCCGGTAAAGAGGTGTCAGGTCGAAGCGCTGCACCGGGTACGCAGAAGGCCGGCCGGCGGTGGTCAGGCGCAGCACCACGCCGGTGTTCCGGTTCGGGCGCGACCCCGAGCCCAGTGCGACCAGCCGCGCCTTGGTCGACGCGCCCGTCGGCGGCAGCAGCACCAGTGATTCCAGATCGGGCTTGAGTCGCTTGCGCGCCTTCTTCTTCCTGGGCAGATCGCTCGGGAACAGCCGGTGCAGGGTGGCCGGCGCGCGCCGATCGCGAAACACCGCCAGGTGGTGCTCGTCGTCCGAGATCACGTACACGCGCCCGTTGGCGCAGACCAGCCCGCTGGCAGCGCTCAGGTGGGGTTGGCCGCGGGGGTGGCGCTTCGGGTCGACCGTCAGGGTGCGCAGCTGGTGGGTGGTGAGGACGTTCATCAGGGCAGTTCTCCAATCAGGGCGTGCACAACCGTCCACCGA
>JANNEI010000221.1:0-5814 GCA_031378565.1 Burkholderiales bacterium | reverse complement strand
TCGACCTATGACACCGAGAACCCCGACGGCACCTTCACGCCCAACATCAACTTCGTCAACAACGCCACCGGCGGGCTGATCCCGCGCCTGCGCACCTACCTGTCGGCCAGCCTGCTGCGCGGGCCGTGGACGGTCACGGCGGCGCAGAACTGGCAGTCCGGCTACGAGGACCTGGCCGGCTCGCAGACGGGTGCCGCGCGACGCGTCGGCACCTACGAAACCTACGACGTGCAAACCCAGTACGCCGGGCTGAAGGACCTGAAGCTGACGCTGGGCGTGAAGAACATCCTGAACCGCGATCCGCCGTTCACCAACTCCGGTGGGCAGGTGTCGTTTCAGGCCGGCTACGACCCGCAGTACGCCGACCCGCGCGGGCGCTTCGTCTACTTCAGCGCCACCTACCAGTTCAAGTAGCCCGTGGCGCGCCAGCAGTTGAAGGCGGGGCCGCTTCGCCACTGGCTGCTCGCGGTGGCCATGGCAAGCGGTTCACTGCAGGCGCAGGTACAGGCACAGACGGTGACCGTGCCGGCGGCACAAAGCGCCGAGCTGTTCGACTTCTGGGTCGGCGACTGGCGCGTGTCGTGGCAGAACGCAGACGGCACGGCAGGCCGCGGGCGCAACCGCATCGTCAAGATTCTCGATGGCGCGGTGCTGGAAGAAAGCTTCGAGGAAGCCGAGGGCTCCGCCCCGCCGTTGCTGAAAGGCCGCTCGCTGTCGGTGTTGCACAAGGCCAGCGGGGTGTGGCGTCAGGCCTGGGCCGACAACCAGGGCGGCTACTTCAGCTTCACCGCTCAGGTCGACGGCGACCAGCGCATCTTCATCACCGAGGTGACGCGCGCCGACGGCAAGGCCAAAGCACAGCGCATGGTGTTCCATTCGATCCGCCCCGATGCGCTGACCTGGGACTGGGAAAGCACGGCCGATGGCGGCGTGAGCTGGCAGCGCCAGTGGCGCATCGAGTACGCCCGCTGAGTCGACGCCGCGGCACTTCTCCTTCCCCGCTGGCGGGAGATCGGCATCGGCGTTCTCGTGGCAAACAACCCCCAGCGGCGGCAGCCGGAGGTTGAATCAGCCCAGCCTCCCGTCGGCTCGCAGCAGCGTTTCCAGGCACTGGTCGCGGATGCCGTAGAAGCCCTTGATGTCGCGGATCTGCGCCAGCACCGTGTCGGGCGGCTGCGCATTCGCGACAGGCCGCGCCCGCTTCACCGCCAGGATCATCTTGTTCTTCTGCGTGTGCTCGAGCGAGACGAATTCGAACACCTGCGTCTCGTAGCCGCAGGCCTCCAGCAGCATTGAGCGCAGGCCGTCGGTCAGCATCTCGGCCTGCTGCCCCAGGTGCACACCGTGTTGCAGGATCGGCCGCAGCGGATGCGGGCTGAGCAACTGCGGGCGCAGCTCCTTGTGGCAGCAGGGCGAGCACAGGATGATGGCCGCGCCGGCGCGCAGGCCGAGGTGGATGGCATGGTCGGTGGCGGTGTCGCAGGCGTGCAGCGCGATCATCACGTCGAGTGCGTCCGGCGCGTACGTGCGCACGTCGCCCTGTTCGAAGGCCAGCCCGCGCAGCCCCAGCTTCGCCACCGCGGCGTTGCACAGGCTGACCATGTCCGGTCGCAGTTCCACACCGGTGACCTGCACCTGCCGCCCGGGCACGCTGCTCAAATGGTCGTGCACGGCGAAGGTCAGGTAGCCCTTGCCCGAGCCGAAGTCGACCACGCGAATGCGCTCTGCCTGTGCCAGCGGCGACGCGGCCAGCGCATGCGAGAACACCTCGACGAACTTGTTGATCTGCTTCCACTTGCGCGACATCGCCGGCACCACCTGGTGCTGCGCGTCGGTCACCCCCAACGCGGTCAGGAACGGGCGGTCCTGCGCGATCAGCCGCTGCTTGGCGCGGTCGTGCGCGGGCGGGCGGGCGGCGGCGTCGTGGTGCGTGTCGGCTGCGTCCGCTGCGTCTGCTGCGTCCGCTGCGTCGGGCGGCGTCGTCGCGCGGCTCAGCCGGTGCCGGCCCTTCTTGCTGGTGAGCAACTGGATTTCTTCACTGCGGGTGCGCAGGTGGGCGTGGCTGAAAGCGACGCCCACCTGCCCGCGCAGCCAGGCCTGCGCGGCGGGCAGGTCGAGGTTCTTGGTGATGTCGCGCGTGGCGTGCGTGCTGACAAAGCTGAGTTGCGGTTGGCCCTTCAGCGCGATCCGGCGCACCGACACCCGCTGCAAGCCATGCTCGGCGTTGCGCGGCCCGGCCAACACCAGCTTGATGAAGGTGTCGCCCGCCAGGCTGTCTTGCAGCAGGCCGAGGAAGTGCTCCAGCGGGGCGTCTGTGGTCTCGTCGGCACCCGTCATCGCATGCACGCTACGGCGTCCCCATGAAGTACTGCTTGAGGCCGGCCAGGATCATCTCGACCGCGATGGCGGTCAGCACCAGGCCCATCAGCTTTTCGAGCGCCGACACCACCGAATCCCCGAGCAGCCTGCGGATGCGCTCGCACAACAGCAGCACCGCGCCCGACACCGCCATCGCACACGTCAGCGCGCCGGCCCAGGCCAGCACGCGGTCGGGTTGGCGCGAGGCCAGCAGCAGCACCGTGGCCATCGCCGAGGGGCCGGCCAGCAGCGGCACCGCCAGCGGGAAGATGAACGGCTCCTTGCCTTCGGGCGTGCCGTAGACGCCGCCCTCGTGGCTGAAGATCATGCGGATCGCCACCATCAGCAGGATCACCCCGCCGGCCACTTCGAGCGAGCGCTCCGACAGCCGCATGACGCGCAGGAACACGTCGCCGAAGAACATGAACGCGAACAGCACGGCAAAGGCGATCAGCACCTCGCGCAGCGCCACCCGGGTGCGCCGTGCCGGTGCCACCGTTCGCATGATCGGGATGAACACCGGCAGACTGCCCAGCGGGTCGAGCACCAGCAGCAGCAGGATGAAGGCGGACAGAAAGCTGTGATCCATGGGGCGGCGATTGTGCGCCCGCCCGGCTTGCAGCCTCGGTCGGCGGGCCGCGAGCGCAAGCCCGCCGGCCAGCGCCACCCGCGTCGCCGCGTTGCAGGGTTAAACGGGCTCGGTGCCCCTGGCGTGGCACCGGGCCACCCACACCGTGGCACCTTCGCTGCCATAGCGCTCGGCGTGCGGCACATCGCGCGCCAGCACGAACGCCTCCCCCGCGCGCAGGTGGCGGGTGTCCGGGCCACAGGTCAGCCAGAACTCGCCTTGAACGACCCTCGCCTTGACCGCGAACGAATGGGTGTGCGTGTCCAGCACGACATCGGGTGCCCAGACCCGCTCCAGGACTTCGTCGAAGCCCTGGGCTTTGGCGGCGGACTCGAACTCGGAAAACGAGGCTGTGCTCAAGATGACCTCCGGTGTTGATGCTGAGCGGCGAAACTGCTTGCGGTCGCCGGCTCGCCTGCCGACATTATCCCGAACGGCGCAACGCGCGCCAGCTGCTGCCGACACTGCTGCCGCAGTGCGAAACTCAAACGACAAAAAATATCCGCGCAGGCATGTCGATTTCAGCGCTGCGGCCGCGTCATGGGGGTGCCACCGGAACCCGGGGCATCCCAACCGAAAGGACGAACCATGCAATACATGATCATGATCTACGGCGACGAAAAGAACTTCGCGTTGATGGCCAGCGACCCCGAGGCGCAGAAGCAGATGTACGCCGCCTTCAGCCACTACAGCGCCGATCTGCGCGAGGCCGGCGTGCTGCGCGGTGGTGCCGAACTGAAGGCCACCCACAGCGCGACGACCGTGCGGGTGCGCGACGGCAGGACGCTGACCACTGACGGCCCCTTCGCCGAAACCAAGGAGCAGCTCGGCGGCTACTACATCATCGACGTGCCCGACCTGGACCAGGCGGTGAAGTGGGCGGCGCGCTGCCCGGCGGCACACGGCGGCTCGATCGAGGTGCGGCCGATCGGCGTCACGCCCGACAGCCTTTGATGCGCGGGCGGCGGCTTTGTCGGCAGCAACCCGCCGCCCCCTCGGTGACCGCCCACGCTGACCGTTCGTGCTGACCACCCATGTTGACGACCGTCATTGACAGCATCTGCCGCACCGAAAGCGCGCGCGTGCTGGCCGGGCTGATCCGCCGCTTCGGCGACTTCGATCTGGCCGAAGACGCGCTGCAGGACGCCTTCACCCGGGCGATCGAGGTGTGGCCCGCCCAGGGCCTGCCGTCGGCACCGGCCGCGTGGCTCACCACCGTGGCGCAGCGGCGCGCGATCGATCTGATCCGCCGCCGCGCCAGTGGCCCGACCTACAGCGCCGAGCCGCCCGACCTGGCGGCAGCGGAGCCGGCCGATCGCCAGCCCCATCCCGCCGACGTTTCCGGCGTGGAGGACAACCGCCTGCGCCTGGTGTTCACCTGCTGCCACCCGGCCATCTCGCGCGAGGCGCAGATGGCGCTTGCGCTGCGCACGCTGTGCGGCCTGTCCACCCGCGAGATCGCGCGAGCCTTCCTGGAACCCGAGGCCACCACCGCGCAACGCCTGGTGCGCGTCAAGAAAAAGATTCTCGACGCGCGCATCCCCTACGAAGTGCCCTCGCGCGAGCTGCTGCCGCAGCGCCTGCAAACCGTGCTGGGCGTGGTGTATCTGGTCTTCAACGAAGGCTATGCAGCCACCGACACGCCGGGGCTGCTGCGCCCCGACCTGTGCGTCGAGGCGACTCGGCTCGGGCGGCTGCTGGTCGAGCTGATGCCGCACGAGCCCGAAGTGCTGGGGCTGTTTGCGCTGATGCTGCTGCACGATGCGCGCCGCGCCGCCCGCCTGCGCGACGACGGCACGCTGGTGCCGCTGGAGGAGCAGGACCGCTCGCGCTGGAACCGCAAGGCCATCGACGAGGGCTTGGCGGTGCTCGACACCGCGCTGGCGTGGCGGCAGCGCGGCCCGTACCAGTTGCAGGCGGCCATCGCGGCCCTGCACGCACGCGCCACGCGGGCCGCAGACACCGACTGGAGACAGATCGCCGCGTTGTACGCCGGCCTGCTGCAAGAGCAGCCGAGCGCCGTGGTGGAACTCAACGCCGCGGTGGCCCTGGCCATGGCCGAAGGAGCCGAACACGGACTGGCCTGGATCGCGCGCCTCGAAGGCCGCGAGGAGCTCGCCGGCTACCACCTGCTGCACGCGGCCCGCGCCGATCTGCTGCGCCGCCTCGGGCGGCTCGCCGACGCGCAGCAGGCCTACCGTGTCGCGCTGGGGCTGGTGCGCAACCTGGCCGAACGCCGCTACCTGGAGGCTCGCCTGGCCGAGTGCGGCGGGTGATGGGTGGGGCGTGGGACGCGAACGGGCGTCGGCCTTCAGCCCAGCCACGGGTTGATCACCGCGGCCCCGGTGGCCTCGAATGGCCCGGTGTCCCGGGTGGCCACAGCCAAGCCGTTGGAGGCGGCGATGGCCGCGATGTAGCCATCGGCGCTGGCAATGGCAAGCCCCGATGCCCGGGCCTTGGCCATCAGCTCAGCATAGGCCTGGGTACAACCCAGATCGAAGGGCAACACGCGGCCGGCAAACAGCGGCAGCACGCGCTTCTCCAGGCTTTCATGCAACCTTGCCCGACGCTTGCCCACGGGCAGCAGCGCCACGCCGGCACGCAATTCGGCGACCGTGATGGCCGACAGGAACAGCGTTTCCAAAGGCTGGGCGTCGATCCACTCGACAACGCGGCTGTCGGGTGCCGGGCGCAGCGGCTCCGACACCACGTTGGTGTCGAGCAGGATCAATCGAAACTCCCCGGGCGGGCGGGGGCCTTGCTGCGCACCTGCTCGAACACCGCGAACTCCTCATCGGTCAGCTTGGCCCGCCGGCCGATGTCGGCCA
>JANNEI010000772.1:0-8227 GCA_031378565.1 Burkholderiales bacterium | reverse complement strand
AGTCGCATCCTGTCCCCCCGCGGCAGCGTGATCTTCGAGACACGCACCAATCAGCTGTTCGTCAGCGACATCCCCTCCAAGCTGGAAGAGATCCAGGCCATGATCACCAAGATCGACATCCCGGTGCGCCAAGTGTTGATCGAGGCACGCATCGTCGAGGCCGATGACAAATTCGGTCGCTCGTTGGGTGTCAGGCTGGGTGCCTCTGATTTGCGCGGCGTGCGCGGAGGTGTTCCCGGATACGGAATTGGCGGCGATACACGAGTCACGGTCGGCGGAAACCTGAATGCGGTGGGTGGTCAAACCCAGCAAGTTGTTGGAGTTTTCCCTTATGCGGACACACAGTTCGTCAACCTTCCCGCAGGCGCGCAAGGCGGCTTCGACGCGGCGACGTTCGCACTGTCGTTGTTCGGAGCTTCGTCCAACCGGTTCCTTAATCTCGAAATCTCCGCACTCGAATCTGACGGACGCGGCAAGGTGGTGTCCAGCCCGCGCCTGATCACGGCTGACCAGATCAAGGCGATCATTCGGCAAGGCACGAGAATTCCGTATCAACGAGCCACCAGCAGTGGTGCAACTGCGATCGAGTTCATCGATGCCACCCTGAAATTGGAAGTGACTCCGCAGATCACGCCCGAAGGCAATGTGATTCTGGATGTCGAGGTCAACAAGGACAGCGTCGGTGCAGTCACTGGCGGAGTTCCATCGATCAACACCAAGTCGGTGAAGACTCAGGTGCTGGTCGAGAACGGCGGCACGGTCGTCATCGGAGGCATCTTCGAGCAGATTGATCGGACCGATGAGGTGAAAGTCCCGTTCCTCGGTGACGTCCCCTACCTCGGCAATTTGTTCAAAACGAAGTCACGCACACTTAACAAGACCGAGTTGCTGATTTTCCTAACGCCGAAGGTTGTCACCGACCGCTCGGCTGCGCGCTGATCTTCGGCTGCACAGACACATGAATGAGAAGGCGGGAGTTGGCGTGATGAGAACGATCAAAGGCTTTGCGGCATTGTCCCTGGTGGCGCTGCTTGCCGCGTGCGGCGGTGGTGGTGGATGCGACGCAGGCGCGTCGTCCTTCGGGAACAACAGCGGCTGCACCAGCGCGTCGACGCAGGCCGAAAAGCTGGTGCTTCAGTTGAGCACAAACAACATCGGTAACTCGGGTTCCCAGACCGTGGTGGCCACCGCAACTGCCACGACGGCGGGTGGGCAGACTGTCGTTGGAGTTCCTGTAACGTTCGCGGTCGATGCCAACGCGATCTACACCCCATCTGCTACCGCCACCAACAGCAGCGGCAATGTTGTGGCGACCGTGGCCATTGGCAGTGACCGCTCCAACCGCGTCGTCACTGTGACGGCGCTGAGCGGCGCGCTGGCTGCGACCGCTTCGTTTTCGGTCACTGGCTCGAAGCTCAAAGGCACGCCGGTTCCTGCAGTGGTCCTGCCGTCCAGCACAGGCAACAAGGTCGACTTCAGATTGGTGGACGCGAATGACAATCCGATGCCCGGTCAAGCCATCAGTGTAGCGGCGGGATCGTTGGGGACTGCCACCGGAGTGACCGGCGCAAACGGGGACTTCACGTACTCCTACTCAGCCCCGGGAACCGCAGGAACGTTGGATGTGACAGCGACCGCGGGGGGCGTCTCGAATACGCAGACCGTGCTGATACAGGCGGTTGGCGCGACCATTCCGCCAGTGACCACGTCCATACTTTCAGCCTCGGTTTCTGCCAATCCGAGCGTCGTCAGCACCAATACCGACGCCACCAACAACCGCACCGAGATTCGCGCCTTGTTCCTCGGCGCAAACAATTCGCCTATCAAGAACGTCAGGGTTCGGTTTGACAAAGACCTCGACGTCAATTCCATCGGCGGAGCATTTTCCACGGACTTCAGCATCGTCTACACCGATACCAATGGCATCGCCACCAGCGCGTACATACCGGGCAGCCGCTCCAGTCCCACAGATGGCGTCACGATAAGGGCTTGCTACGACGCGGTGGATTTCGCTGCAGGCAGCTGCCCAAACTCAACAAAGACGAGCTTGACCGTTGTGTCCGAGCCGCTGGCGGTCACCATCGGGAGCAACGAGAAAATTTTGACCGGTGGGTCCGACCTGACCTACATCAGGAAATTCGTGGTGTTGGTGGTGGACTCATCAGGCCGCGCCAAAGGCAATGTCGAAATTGTTCCTTCGGTCGATCTTGAGTATTTCTACAAGGGCTTCTACGAGAAGGAAGGCGGACTCTGGGTGAGCGTCGTCAGGGATCCGTTGACCAATGTCGTCATTCGTGCCCCCATCAGTTGTCCGAACGAGGACGTCAATCGCAACGGCGTGTTGGAGACGGGCGAAGACAGAGACGACGACAAGGTTTTGGAGCCCCGCAAGTCGGACGTCGCTGTCTCGATGGTTGGGAGCACCAAAACCGACGCGTCGGGCTTGGCAATCCTGCAGATCGAGTACCCGAAGAACGTTGCCAGTTGGGTGCGGGTGAAGATTCTCGTCTCGGCAGCCGGTGTGCTTGGCACCGAGGGTCGCGCTTCATGGACTGAGACCCTCGCAGTGCCGGCAGGAGCCCTCACTGGCGACGGTGCCCCCGCCTTCGTACTCAGCCCGTATGGGTTGGTGTCGACACCAGCCACCCTCGACATCAACGGCGTGCCGCTCGCCTGCAGCGACAAGAACTGACGACTTTGGCTTGGCCCGCATCAGCCTGATCGGAATGCCCGGCGGTGGCAAATCCACCATCGGGCGCCACCTTGCACGCAGCCTGAACGTTCGCTTCTTTGATTCCGATGCCGAGATAGAGCGGCGTATCGGCTGTTCGGTGCGGGCCTTCTTCGAGCGTGAAGGCGAATCACGGTTTCGAGACGTTGAGCACGAAGTCATCTCCAGTTTGCTGGGGCATCCTGAGTTCGTCCTCGCCACCGGTGGTGGTGCCGTGCTGCGGCAGGCCAACTGCGACAGCCTGCAGACCTGCTCGACGGTGATCTACTTGCGCTCGACCGCTGAGGAGTTGTTCCGGCGGCTGCGGCACGACACACATCGACCGCTGCTGCAAGTGTCGGACCCGCAGCGCAAGTTGCGCGACCTTTACGCCCAGCGCGATCCGCTGTACCGGCGCACGGCGCACTTCACGATCGAAACTGGCCGGCCCTCGGTACCGTCGTTGGTCAACATGGTCTTGATGCAACTGGAGTTGGCCGGACTGATCTCCGCCGATCGCGTGCCGTCATCGGTCGAGCCGCGCCCGGACTGATCGGGCCGCCCACACATGGCCCGTACACTCGTGGGCATGGCCGTGTCGACTCTAACTTGCAAGCGCATCCCCATCGAACTGGGGCACCGAAGCTACGAGATCCTGATCGGTTCCGGACTGCTGTCCGACCCCGCAGCATTTGACGGATTGCCTGCGGCGACGTCCGCTTTTGTCATCACCAATGCCACCGTGGCACCGCTGTATGCAGGCCGGCTGACAGAGGTGCTGCGAAGTCGCCATGCGCAAGTGCGACTGATTGAACTGCCCGATGGAGAGGCGCACAAGGACTGGCCGTCACTGAACCGGATCTTCGATGCGATGCTGTCGGGCGGCTGCGACCGCAAGACGACGCTGTTCGCGCTGGGCGGCGGGGTGGTGGGCGACATCACCGGGTTCGCCGCGGCGTGTTACATGCGCGGCGTGCCATTCGTCCAGATTCCGACCACCTTGCTCGCCCAAGTCGATTCTTCGGTGGGTGGCAAGACAGCGATCAACCACCCGTTGGGCAAGAACATGATCGGCGCGTTCTACCAGCCGTTGCGGGTCATCGCCGACCTCGACACGCTGACGAGCCTGCCGTCGCGCGAGGTGTCTGCGGGGCTCGCCGAAGTGATCAAGTACGGACCGATTGCGGACGACGGTTTTCTGACCTGGATCGAGCAAAACCTCGACGCGCTGCTGGCTCTTGACGCCGCAGCCCTGGCCTACGCGGTGCAGCGCTCCTGCGAAATCAAGGCCTGGGTGGTCGGGCAGGACGAGCGTGAGAACGGGCTGCGCGCCATCCTGAATTTCGGCCACACCTTCGGCCACGCGATCGAGACCGGCCTGGGCTATGGCAAGTGGTTGCACGGCGAAGCCGTCGGCTGTGGAATGGTGATGGCCGCCGATCTGTCGGCCCGCCTGGGCAGGATCGACGCGGCCTATGCGCAGCGCCTGGCCGCCCTCGTCGAGCGAGCGGGCTTGCCGGTGCGTGGGCCTGCCCTGGGTGCTGACCGCTATCTGGCACTGATGCGGCACGACAAGAAGGCCGAAGCGGGGGAAATCCGCTTTGTGCTCATCGAGGAACCGGGTCGCGCGGGCGTTCACGCGGTGCCCGATGCGCTGGTTCGGCAGGTCATCGAAGCGCGGACCTGACACGAGCCGTTCCGCGTGCCCTCGCTGAAGCCCTATGCCAGCCGGCCTGACCGCAGCCGCGGCCGTCGCCACCCCGAGCCCGCAGCGCCGACCCGCAACGAATTTCAGCGCGATCGCGACCGGATTGTTCACAGCACGGCGTTTCGTCGGCTGGTTTACAAGACCCAGGTTTTTTTGAACCATGAGGGCGATCTGTTCCGCACCCGGCTGACCCATTCGCTGGAGGTCGCTCAGCTGGGTCGTTCGATCGCCCGCACCCTGGGGCTGAATGAGGATCTGGTGGAGGCGATCGCGCTGGCGCACGATCTGGGGCACACACCGTTTGGCCACGCAGGGCAGGACGCACTGGACGCCAGCCTGCGGCAGGCTGACCCGTCGGCCGGCGGCTTCGAGCACAACCTGCAAAGCCTGCGCGTGGTGGACACGCTGGAAGAGCGCTACCCGACCTATGACGGACTGAACCTGACGTTCGAAACCCGCGAAGGCATTTTGAAGCACTGCTCGCGGCGCACCGCCGAGCGTCTGGTGAAAGAGGAGCCGAACGGCGTTGCGCAGCGGTTCCTGGATCGCACACAGCCCAGCCTGGAAGCGCAACTGTGCAACCTGGCCGACGAGATTGCCTACAACGCGCACGATCTCGACGATGGCGTTCGCTCGGGGCTGCTGACCCTCTCGCAGCTTGGCGACGTGCCCTTGGTCGCTGACCATCTGGACGCCGTGAAGTCCGAGTTTCCAGCGCTTTCCGCCCGCCGCCGCCTGTTCGAAACCATCCGCCGCATGCTGTCTTCCCAGGTGTACGACGTGATGAATGCGACCCACGCCGCCTTGGACAGCGTCCGGCCCGATAGCGCCGATGCTGCCCGGCGCATGCCAGCTCTGGTTCAGTTCAGTGCGCCCATGCTGGAGCGCAGCGCCACCCTGAAACGCTTTCTGCGCGAGAACCTTTATCGGCACCCCCAGGTCACGGAAACCACCGAGCGCGCCAAGCAGGTGATCCGCGATCTGTTCGGCATCTACCTGAGTGATGCGACCCAGATGCCGGCCGACTTTGCCAGCCAGCCCCTTCTTGCGCGCGCCGTGGCCGACTACATTGCCGGCATGACCGATCGGTTTGCGTTGAAAGAGCACCAGCGTCTCACAGGGTTGACGCTGTTTATGAGCTGAGCTGGCACTCACAAACATCAAGGCATGGCCCGTTTGCCCCGTCTCGCCCTCGGTGGTCACCTGCACCTGCTTTTGCAACGGGGCCGCAGCGGCCATTCGGTATTCATCACGCCTCAGGATGCCCAGAGCTACCTGTACGCGCTGCGCACTGCGGCTGACCAGTTCGGCGTCGCGGTGCATGCCTACTCGTTGAGTGCCGGCGACGCGCTGTTGCTGGTGACGCCGGCCACCGCAGACGCCCTGAGCCGGATGGTTCAGTCGGTCGGTCGCCGCTTTGTCGGCGACTACAACCAGCGTCATGGCGGCTCGGGCTCGCCCTGGGAAGGCCGTTTCCGCAGCACCGTGATCGACCCTGCGCACTGCTTGCTGAGTTGCCTGTGTTTCGTCGAGACATTCGGCTCGGGCGTGGCGACCGCGGCGGAGAATTCCTGGTCAAGTGCGCCCCACCATATGGGCCAGCAGCCAGACCCGCTGATCACCGAGCATTCCGGCTTCTGGCATTTGGGCAACACGCCGTTCGAGCGCGAAGTGGCGCATCGGCAATTGTTGGCGCGCGGCCTGTCACCGCCGCAGGCGCTGCGAATCCGCGAGGCCCTGCTCAAGGGTTGGGCCCTCGGGGAGGCTTCATTTGTGGCGTCGCTGGGCAAAGACACCAAGCGCAGAACCGGCCCGCTCCGGCGAGGCCGCCCCATTGGAACCTCGCGGGTCCGGGCAGATTGACTATGTCCCTATTTAGTTGCATGAAACTCCGTCAGCTGTATAAATGGAGTCAGACCCTATTTAATCACGCTTGAGTCCGTTGCTGCGGTGCAGTATTCTTGTGCTCAGTTCATATGATTTGGAGCGTGTCATGCATCAGGCCGTGACCGGGGCCACCACCCCACCACAACTGCGTCAGGCCGCCGAGTTCGGCCTTTACAGTCCCAGCCACGAACACGACGCCTGTGGCGTCGGCTTCGTGGCACCCATCAAGGGCCACAAGGCGCACAGCATCATCGAGCAAGGGCTGAAGATCCTGGAGAACCTCGACCACCGCGGTGCCGTCGGGGCCGACAAGCTGATGGGCGATGGCGCCGGCATCCTGATCCAGATTCCCGACGAGTTCTACCGCTCCGAGATGGCGGCGCAGGGCATCGAGTTGCCGCCGCCGGGTGAGTACGGCGTGGGTATCATCTTTTTGCCGAAGGAACACGCCTCTCGGCAGGCCTGCGAGCAGGAACTGGAACGCGCTGTGAAGGTGGAAGGCCAGGTGCTGCTGGGCTGGCGAGATGTGCCGGTGGACGCCGAGTTGCCGATGTCGCCCACGGTGCGCGCCAAGGAGCCGGTGATCCGGCAAATCTTCATCGGCCGTGGGCCCGACGTCATCGTGCCGGACGCGCTGGAGCGCAAGCTCTACGTGATCCGCAAGACGGCGTCCAGCGCGATCCAGGCGCTCAAGCTCACGCACAGCCGCGAGTACTACGTGCCCAGCATGAGTTGCCGCACCGTGATCTACAAAGGCCTGTTGCTGGCGGGTCAGGTGGGGACGTACTACAAGGACTTGTCCGATCCGCGCGTGACCTCGGCGCTGGCCCTGGTGCACCAGCGCTTCAGCACCAACACCTTCCCCGAATGGCCGCTGGCGCACCCGTACCGCATGGTCGCGCACAACGGCGAGATCAACACGGTCAAGGGCAACTTCAACTGGATGCGCGCGCGTGAGGGTGTTATGAAGTCGCCGGTGCTGGGCGACGACCTGCAAAAGCTCTACCCGATCAGCTTTGAAGGCCAGAGCGACACGGCCACCTTCGACAACGCGCTGGAACTGCTGACGATGAGCGGCTACTCGCTGGCCCACGCCGCGATGATGATGATCCCCGAAGCGTGGGAACAGCACAGCACGATGGACGAGCGCCGCCGCGCCTTCTACGAATACCACGCTGCGATGCTGGAGCCGTGGGACGGCCCGGCCGCGATGGTGTTCACCGACGGTCGCCAGATCGGTGCGACGCTCGACCGCAATGGCCTGCGCCCCACGCGTTACATCGTCACCGACGACGGCCTCATCGTGGGGGCCTCCGAGTCCGGCGTGTTGCCGATTCCCGAAAACCGCATCGTCAAGAAGTGGCGGCTGCAGCCCGGCAAGATGCTGCTGATCGACCTGGAGCAGGGCCGCATCATCGAAGACGAGGAACTGAAGAACCAGTTCGCCTCCGCCAAGCCGTATCGGCAGTGGATCGAGAGCGTTCGCATCAAGCTCGACGACATTCCGGTCGAGGCCGAACCGTCGTCGTTCACCGAAACCTTGCTCGACCGCCAGCAGGCCTTCGGCTACACGCAGGAAGATATCAAGTTCCTGCTCAGCCCGATGGCGCAGGCCGGCGAAGAAGGCATCGGCTCGATGGGCAACGACTCGCCGCTCGCCGTGCTGTCGGACAAGAACAAGCCCCTGTACAACTACTTCAAACAACTGTTCGCGCAGGTGACGAACCCGCCGATCGACCCGATCCGCGAGAACATCGTGATGTCGCTGGTGTCGTTCATCGGCCCCAAGCCGAACCTGCTCGACATCAACGCGGTGAACCCGCCGATGCGGCTGGAAGTGCACCAGCCGATCCTCGACTTCGCCGACATGGCGCGCTTGCGCAACATCGAGCAGCACACGGCCGCGAAGTTCAAGAGCTACC
>JANNEI010000753.1:0-2206 GCA_031378565.1 Burkholderiales bacterium | reverse complement strand
AGGGTGGTCCAGGTTTTTTGGCCGTTGACGAGGTAGTAGTCGCCCTTGCGCTCGGCCTTGCATTTCAGCGAAGCCAGGTCGGAACCCGAGCCCGGTTCGCTGTAGCCCTGGCTCCACCAGACCTCACCGCTCATGATGCCGGGCAGGTGCTGCTTTTGCTGTTCTGGCGAGCCGAAGGCCATGATCACCGGCGCCACCATCACCGGGCCGAAAGGCACCACGCGCGGCGCTCCGGCGAGTGCGCATT
This sequence comes from Burkholderiales bacterium, assembly GCA_031378565.1. GTDB lineage: Bacteria > Pseudomonadota > Gammaproteobacteria > Burkholderiales > Burkholderiaceae_C > JANYJJ01. Next base: position 1,959 of record JANNEI010000753.1, on the reverse strand, counting down.
CTTCTTCGAACAGGTGGCGCTGGATCGAATTCCAGCCCGGCCCGCCGAACTGCTTCGGCCAGGCCCAGCCGTGCCAGCCCTTCTTGCCGAGAATGCGCGCCCACTGCTGCAGATCGGCCTTGGTCAGGCGCAGCGCGTTGTGCACCTTGTGGCTCAGTTCCTTGGGCAGGTTCTCGGCCACCCAGCCACGAATCTCGTCGCGGAAGGCTTGTTCGTCGGGGGTGAAATTCAGGTCCATGCAAAGCTCCTGCGCGGCGCAGCGCCACGGCGTTCAGCCGGTGTTTTAGCACGACCGTGCTTTTGGGTTTGTCCGGCGGGTGACAGGGGGCGGCTGCCCGATGGAGCTTGCTTCCCTTGCGTGCGCTACCGGCTCTTCACCAACGTCATCACATCGTTCTCGCGCTTCATTTGAAAGCGCGTCAAAAAACTGTTGCCCAGCAGCACCGCTTCCATCTGCGCCGGCAGCACGGTGGCGGCCACGTTGTAGACCTGCACGTCGCCGACGCGCACCACGTCGAGCGTGGTGCGGTAGACCATCACCTGGCCGTTGGCGGTGTTGCTGATGCCGCGTTCGCCGTTTCGGTAGTTCAGGCCGATGCGGTCGGCTTCGGTCTGGCTGATGCCGATATTCGTGGCCCCGGTGTCGACCAGAAACAGCACCGTCTTGCCGTTGATGCTGCCGCGGGTCACGAAGTGCCCGCCCGAGCCGGCCGTCAACACGATCCGCAAGCCGCTGCCTTCGCTTGCCACGCCGCCCAGGTTGACCGGCGTGCCGCCCAGCGCCAGGGCCACGCGCTTGCCGCCAACCTCGACCACCGCGTCGTTCAGGCTGACGCTGACCAGCTTGACGCCCGCCTGCGTGGCACCCACGGCCACGGTGCGCGGCGTGCCGTTGATGACGAGCAGGGCCTTGTCGCCCATGCTGCCGCTCTTGGAAACCGATTGACTGAAAGCAGCGCCGGCGAACAACGCGCTCAGCAAGGCGAACACCACCGCAACGGCGCGCCGCACGCTCAGTCGCGGAAGTTGTTGAACGACAGCGGCGCGTCGGCGATGTCCTTGCGGATCAGCGCCATCGCGGCCTGCAGTTCGTCGCGCTTGGTGCCGGTGACGCGCACCGTGTCGCCCTGGATGGCGGCCTGCACCTTCAGCTTGCTCTGCTTGATGAGCGTCTGGATTTTCTTGGCGTTGTCGCTGTCGATGCCCGACTTCACGAGGATCAGTTGCTTGACCTTGTCGCCGCCGATTTTTTCGACCTTGGCGCTGCGGTCGAGAAAGCGCGCATCGACGCTGCGCTTGGCCAATTTGGCCATCAGGATGTCCATCACCTGGCCGATCTGGAAGTCGCTGTCGGCCCAGATGGTCAGCTCCTCCTCCTTCAGTTCGACGCGGGCCGACGAGCCCTTGAAGTCGAAGCGGGTGCCGATTTCCTTGGCGGTCTGGTCGACGGCGTTGCGCACCTCGACAAGGTTGGGTTCTAGGACGGTGTCGAAGCTGGGCATGGTCGGATTGTGAACGGGAGAATGGGGACGCGGTTGCACAACCGGTGCGAAAATTCTGCCATGCAAATCGAGTCGGGCGTCAGCCTGAAACCCTACAACAGCTTCGGCCTGCCGGCGGTGGCACGCACCCTGGTGCGCGTGGCGAGCGACGCCGACGTGCGCCGTGTCGTCGACCACCCCGAGCTTGGCCTGGCGCCGAAGTTCGTGCTCGGTGGCGGCAGCAACATCATTCTGACTCGCGACATGCCGCAGATCGTGCTGAAGGTCGAAGTGCGCGGCGTGCGCCTCGTGGAAGAACGCACGGACGCCTGGATCGTCGAGGCCGGCGCCGGCGAGAACTGGCACGAGCTCGTTGCCCACACGCTGGCGCAGGGCTGGCCGGGGCTCGAGAACCTGGCTCTGATTCCGGGCACGGTGGGCGCGGCGCCGGTCCAGAACATCGGCGCTTACGGCGTCG
>JANNEI010000748.1:0-3411 GCA_031378565.1 Burkholderiales bacterium | reverse complement strand
GTGACCAGCGTGCCTTCGGGCGACAGGTCCATCGAGCCGGCGCGCGTGTAGGCCTCGGTGCCGTCGAGCGCCTGCACCGACAGCCAGGCGTCGCCTTTCAGCGCCACGTCGAAGTTGCGGCCGGTCATCTGCATCGGGCCGGGCGCGCTGTCGTAGCCGGGCGTGCTTTCCAGCGCATAGACGCGGGTGCTGGCCCCGCTGCCGTTGACCGGCACCGAGCGAAACGCCTGCAACTCGGCACGAAAGCCCACCGTGCTGACGTTGGCCAGGTTGTGCGCCAGCGTGTCTTGCCGCTGCATGGTGGCTTTCGCCCCCGACATCGACAAATAGATCATGCGGTCCAAGTGAACCCCCCGTTCGCTGAGTACATCGAACGACCCCCCGAGGTGGTGCCGGCCGGCTTGAGAGCGGCCCGGCGCTCGGCCCTGTGGCGCTGTTGCAAACGGCGTTTCATGCGATCACGACTAGCGCAGGTTGACCAGGGTCTGAAGCACCTGGTCCTGCGTCTTGATGGTCTGCGCATTGGCCTGGTAGACGCGCTGCGCGGTGATCATGTTGACCAGCTCGGCGGTCAGGTCGACGTTCGATTCTTCCAGCGCGCCGGACTGCAGCACGCCCAGGTTGCCTTCACCCGGCACGCCGACGATCGGGTCGCCCGACTGGTACGACGCGGCCCAGCCGGTGCCGCCCAGCGGCTGCAGGCCTTGCGGGTTGCGGAAGGTGGCGAGAAGCACCTGGCCGGCCGGCTTGGTCTGGCCGTTGGAATAGCGCGCGGTGATGGTGCCGTCGTTCTCGAACTGGATGCCGGCCAGCTGCCCCGGCGCATAGCCGTTCTGCGACAGGTCGGTGACGCCGAACGACGACCCGTATTGCGTCGCCCCGGAGACGCTCAATTCCACCCCGGTCAGCGGCAGCGTCTGCGCGCCCACTCCGTTCACGGTGGCCGGAATGTCCAGCGGCACCGGCCCCGAGGGTGACAGCGGGCGCCCGCCGTTCGACGGAAAGTTGATGCGCGTGGCGGCCACTGGGTTGCCCGCGAGATCGGACTTGATCGAGCTGCCGTTCGCCGTGACGTAGACGTCCCAGGTGTCGGTGGCGGCCTTCTGGAAGTAGTAGGTCAGCGCCACGTCCTGGCCCTTCGCGTCGAAGACGTTGAGCGAGGTCGAGTTGTTGTAGGTCTTCGGGTCGGCGAAGTCGATCACCGGCGTGGTGGCGGGCTGGGTGACGGCGGCGCGAGCGTCGAGGTTCAGCTCCATCGTCATCCGGCTGCTGGCCACCGGCGTCAGGCCGGCGGTGGGCATGCGCAGGCTGTCGGCCTTGCCGCCCAGAATCACGCCGTTGGGGTCGGCCTGGTAACCGACCAGCTTTTGCAGCTGGCTGTTGACGACGAAGCCGTCGCGGTCGACCTTGAACTGGCCGTTGCGGGTGTAGGTCAGCGCACCGATGCCGTCGTTGACCTGAAAGAAGCCGGCACCGTTGATGGCCAGGTCGAGCGAGTTGTCGGTGGTCACGATGTTGCCCTGCGTGAACTGCTGGGTCACCGACGACATCGACACGCCGATGCCGATCGGGCTCGACGCCACGCCGTTCATCGCGCTGGCGTACACGTCGGTGAACTCCGCGCGCGACGATTTTTCACCGTAGGTGTTGGCATTGGCGACGTTGTTGCCGATCACGTCGAGGTTCTTGCTGGTGGCGTTCAGCCCTGACAGGCCTTGCTGGAAGCTCATTTGATTTCCTTGCGATGAAGACTCAGTTGAAAGACTTGACCGACGCGTACGGCACGCTGCCCGAGCGTTGCAGTTCCAGGGTCAGCGTGTCGCCGCCCAGGTTGACGGCGGTGACCTTGTCGTGCATCAGCGTGGTGCCGGGCACGGCTGCGGCACCGTTGCTGGCCACCACGCGGAAGCGCAAACCCGATTCCGGGTCGGCACCGCGGGCGGGCCAGTCGAAGTTGTGGCGTCCGGCTTTCAAGGCACCCATGTCGAGCGTGCCCACCACGTTGCCATCGGCGCTCAGGATCTCGACGTTGACGGCACGCGCATCACCGTCCAGCTCGAAGCCGCCCTCGCCCACATCGTTCGCAATGGCCAGCCGGTTGCCCTGCACCACCACGTCGCGGCCCACCAGCCCGGCACCTTGCAGCGTCTGCATCTGGATGAACTGGGTGGTCAGGCCTTCGACCGTGCGGTTCAGCTTCTCGACGCCGTTGACGGTGTTGATCTGCGCCAGCTGACTCGTCACCTGCGCGTTGTCGAGCGGGTTCAGCGGGTCCTGGTTCTGCATCTGCGCGACCAGCAGCTTGAGGAAGCGGTCTTCACTGCCGGCCTCGCTTTTCTTCGCGGTGGTCGCGGCGTCGCTGGTGCTGCCGGCAATGGGGTCGATGGTGGCGAAGGCCATGGCGTTTCCTTTGGTGAGGCGGGTCAGGCGCCGAGCTGCAGCGTCTTCAGCAGCAGGCCCTTGGCGGTGTTCATGACTTCGACGTTGTTCTGGTACGAGCGCGAGGCCGAGATCATGTTGACCATCTCCTCCACCGCGTTCACGTTGCTGAAGGTCACGTAGCCATCGGCGTCGGCCTGCGGGTGCTTGGGGTCGTGCACGCGCCGGCCCGGCGTGGTGTCTTCGGTGATGGCCGAAACCGTCACGCCCGCGCTGGTGGCGTCGTTGCGCGCCTGCCCCATCAACTGGGTCTGGAAGGTGACCTGGCGCGCCTTGTAGGCCTGGCCGTCCGGCCCGGCAACGGTGTCGGCGTTGGCCAGGTTGGAAGCCACCACGTTCAGGCGCTGGCTTTGCGCGCTGGCGGCGCTGCCGGACACGTTGAAGATGTTGAGCATGGACATCAGGACTCTCCGAATGCGCGTTCGATCAGCGCAGGCTCACTGCCCGCGGATGGCGTCGAGCATGGTGCGCACGCCGCCGTTGATGAAGCGCAGCGTGGCCTCGAACTTCACCGAGTTGTCGACGAAGTTCGCGCGCTCGCGATCCATGTCCACGGTGTTGCGGTCGAGGTTGGTCTGGCTCGGCGTGGCGTACAGCAGCCCGGCCTCGGCGCGCGCGCCGGTCTGTCCGGTCAGGTGCTCGGGGCGGGTGGTGCGCAGACCCGTGGTGGATGCTGCCGATCCGGTGGCTTCGCGCAGCGCCTGGGCAAAATTGATGTCGCGCGCCACATAGCCCGGCGTGTCGGCGTTTGCAATGTTGCTGGCGATCAGGCGTTGACGCTCGGCGCGCAGGCTCAGGGCCTGGCCTTGAAAGTCGAGCGAGCTGGTGAGGCGGTTCAGCATGTGGGGCTCCGGGGCAAACCCATGCAGGGGGGTGTGAGCGCATTGTGGTCAAGCACCGGCGCAAACATAAGCAGGAAAAGGGCGGCCAAGGGCGGCCATATCGAACCACTGCGCTCGCCGCGCCACTTCT
>JANNEI010000199.1:0-5902 GCA_031378565.1 Burkholderiales bacterium | reverse complement strand
GGCCGGCCGCTGATCCTGGGCGGTGTCCACATCCCGCACACGCATGGCCTGCTCGGCCATTCCGACGCCGACGCGCTGTGCCACGCCGTGACCGACGCGCTGTTCGGTGCCGCCGCGCTGGGCGACATCGGCCACCACTTTCCGGACACGTCCGAGCAGTTCCGGGGTGCCGACTCCATCGCGCTGCTGGCCGAGGCGGCGCGGCGTGTGCGCGCTGCCGGTTGGCAGATCGGCAATCTGGACAGCACCGTCATCGCCCAGGCCCCCAAGCTGGCACCGCACATCCCGGCGATGCGCCAGCGCATGGCGCTGGCGCTGGGTGTGGCGCTGGATCAGGTCAGCGTAAAGGCCAAGACCGCCGAAAAGATGGGGCCGGTGGGCCGCGGGGAGTCGATCGAGGCGCGGGCGATTTGCCTGTTGACGCGAACACCGTCCAACTGATGGCGTGAGGAGAGGGCCAGCGGCTGTTCAAGGCGCTTTTTTCAGCCGCACATGCGCCACCAGCCCACCTTCGGGCGCGTTCGCCAACTCGAAAGTGCCGCCCATTCGCTGCACGGCCTTGTCGACGATGGCCAGGCCCAGGCCGGCCCCGGTGGCGGCGGTGCGCGCCGCGTCACCGCGAAAGAACGGCGTTGTCAGCTGGTCGAGCTTCAGCGGGTCGGCACCCGGCCCCTGGTCGCGCACGCTCAGGATCACCCACGGCCCGGTGCGCGCGTAGCTGACCGTCACCACGGCGATGCCGGTGTCGGTGGAGCGGCCGTAGCGGCGCGCGTTCTCGAACAGGTTCTGCAGCACGCGGCCGAGTTCGGTTTCGTCGGCCATCACCTTGGTGTCGATCGCCACGCGCGAGGTGATGCGGATCTGGCTGGGGTCGCGGAAGGCCGCCATTTCGCGGTCGACCACGCTGCTCAGGTGCACCGGCATCAGCCGGGTTTCGCCCGGCCGCGCGTAGTCCATGAACTTGTCGATGATGGCGTCGAGCTGGTCGATGTCCAGCGCCATGAAGCGCTTCGCTTCTTCGTCCTGCACGCTCATCTCGGCTTCCAGGCGCAAGCGGGCGAGAGGCGTGCGCAGGTCGTGCGAAATGCCGGCCAGCATGACGGCGCGGCTCTCTTCCACCTTGGCCAGTTCGCGCGCCATGCGGTTGAAGCCCATGTTGACCTGGCGGATCTCGCTGGTCAGCGTGTTCTCGTCCAGCCGCGAATCGAATTCGCCTTCACGGATGCGGCTGGCCGCGAACGACAAATCGCGCAGCGGCTTGTTGATCAGCCGCGCAATCGCCACCGAGCCCAGCACCGTGGCCAGCAGTGCAATGCTGACCCACAACAGCAGGGTGCTGCTGGCCATCGGCCCCAGCCGCGTCGGGTCGGCCAGCAGCCAGTACGGGTCCTTGTCGATGTTGAAGCCGACCCACAGCCCGGTCGATCCGTTGACGGCACTGGCCACCAGCGTACCCGGCCCGAGGCTGGAGCGCAGTTCCTGGCCGATCGCTTTCGAGAACCGGTCCACCTCGTATGGCTCCCATTTGTCGGCGGGCTCGCGCGGGATCAGCTTGACCGATTCGGTGCTGGAAATGTTCTTGACCAGCGCCACCCGGTTGATGCCGTCGGTGCTGCGCAGCGCCGCCCGCGACAGGTTCACCAGGCTGGCGATCTGCTGCGCGGCCTGCACCGCGCGCGGTTCGAATTCGAGCGCACGAAAGGTTTGTGTCCACGCGAACACGCCGCCCGCCAGCAGGATGGCCAGCAAGACGAAGGTGCGCCAGAAGAGGCTGAGCGCGACTTGCTTGTGGGCCATGGGTGGATGCCTTGGGATGGGAGCGTGATGAGTTCAGCGGCACGCGCTGGCAAACGAAGCGGCCCCGTGCTGGGGCCGTTGCTGTCAAGTGAGCAATCGTCGCCTCAGGGCGTGCCGTCCGGCACGAACACGTAGCCCACGCCCCACACCGTCTGGATGTAGCGCGGCTGCGCCGGGTCCGGCTCGATCATCTTGCGCAGCCGTGAGATCTGCACATCCAGGCTGCGGTCGAACGGCTCGAACTCGCGGCCGCGGGCCAGCTGCGCCAGTTTGTCGCGCGACAGCGGCTGGCGCGGATGCCGCACCAGCGCCTTGAGCATCGAGAACTCGCCGGTGGTCAGCGCCATCTGCTCGCCTTCCTTCGACAAGCGGCGCAGCGCCAGGTCGAATTCGAACGGGCCGAAGGTGACCGTCATCGCTTCCTTGGCCGGCGCGCCCGGTGCCTCCAGCATCGGGCGGCGGCGCAGCACGGCATGGATGCGCGCCAGCAGTTCGCGCGGGTTGAACGGCTTGGGCAGGTAATCGTCGGCACCCACTTCGAGTCCCACGATGCGGTCGACGTCTTCGACCTTGGCGGTCAGCATGATGATGGGGGTCAGGTCGTTGCCGGCGCGCAGGCGGCGGCAGATCGACAGGCCGTCCTCGCCGGGCAGCATCAGGTCCAGCACGATCAAGTCCACCGTCTCGCGCGTCAGCACGCGGTTCAGAGCCTTGGAGTCTTCAGCCAGCAGCACTTCGAAGCCTTCCTGCGTGAGGTAGCGGCGCAGCAGGTCGCGAATCCGCGCGTCATCGTCGACGACCACGATGCGGTCGGTGCGGGGGTTGCTGGCTGTGCTCATAGGCTCTCCGAATTTGTAACAGCGGCGATTTTGCGCAGGTTTATCAACGTGATTTGCCGGTTTTGACCATCTGTTACAAATCTTGCGCCGTGCGGTCGGCGTGCCTCGCAAGGGCTGATGGCAGCGCGCGGCAGGTGCGTGTCAACCCAGCGGCTGCGGCAAGCGCTGTAAGGTCAGCACAGCGCCAACGCCCCGTTGCAGCGCGCGCAAGTCACCCCGAGGCGAACCCATGAAACTCCCCATTCAATGCCTGATCCTGGCGGCCACAGTCGCCGCCGCGCCGTTCGCGCGCGCTGCGGACGTGCCGCCGTCGGGCGTCGTCAACCTGGTGTCAAGCGCCTCGCTCGAAGTGGCGAAGGACTGGATGTCGGTCACCCTCAGCGCCGCCCGCGACGGGCCTGAAGCCAACCTCGTCCAGTCGGGCCTGAAGCAGGCGCTCGACGCCGCCCTGGTCGAAGCGCGCAAGGTGGCGAAGCCGGGGCAGGTCGAGGTGCAGACGGGCAACTTCTCGATGTTCCCGCGCTACTCCAAAGCCAGCACCATTTCGGGTTGGCAGGGCAATGCCGAGTTGGTGATCGAGGGCCGCGACATGCTGGCCATCAGCCAGCTGGTCGGGCGCATCGGCAGCATGACGGTGGCGCGCGTGGCGTACGGCCTGTCCAGGGAGCAGCGTGAAAAGGTCGAAGGCGACGTGGCGGCGCAGGCCATTGCCCGCTATCGCGCCAAGGCGGCCGAGTACGCACGGCAGTTCGGTTACTCGGCGTACGCGGTTCGTGAGGTCAATGTCAGCACCAACGAGCCGCAGACGGGCAACCCCCAACCGATGTACCGCGCCAAGGCCATGTCGGCGCCCAGCGAGGAGGCGCTGCCGGTGGAAGCGGGCAAGGCGCTGGTGACGGTGAACGTCAACGGCTCGGTGCAGATGAGCAAGTAGGGCGTCCGCGCTGCCGGCGCAGGCTCACTGCGCCGTCCACCCGCCGTCGACGGCCCATGCCACGCCGCGCACGTTGTTGCCCGCGGCCGAACACAGGAACACCGCCAGCGCGCCCAGTTGCTCGGGCGTCACGAACTCCAGCGACGGCTGCTTCTCGCTCAGCAGGTCGAGCTTGGCCTTGTCGACGCTGATGCCTTCGCGCGCGGCGCGGTCGTCGATCTGTTTTTGCACCAGCGGAGTCAGCACCCAGCCGGGGCAGATCGCATTCGAGGTGATGCCGGTGGTGGCGACTTCGAGCGCGATGGACTTGGTGAAGCCGACGAGGCCATGCTTGGCCGTGACATATGCCGACTTCTGAGGCGATGCCACCAGCCCGTGCGCCGACGCGATGTTGATGATGCGGCCCCAGTTCCTGGCGCGCATGCCGGGCATGGCGAGTCGGGTGGTGTGGAATGCCGAGCTGAGGTTGATGGCGATGATGGCGTCCCACTTGTCGACCGGAAAATCCTCGATCTGGGCCACATGCTGGATGCCGGCGTTGTTGACCAGGATGTCGACCCCGCCGAAGTCACGCGCTGCGTAAGCCATCAGCTCGGCGATCTCGGCCGGCTTGCTCATGTCGGCACCGTGGTAGCCGACCTTGACGCCGAGTGCTGCCACCTGCGACTTCGCGGCTTCGAAATCGCCGAACCCGTTCAACACCACGTTCGCGCCCTGGCGCGCCAGGCACAACGCGATGCCCAAGCCGATGCCGCTGGTCGAGCCGGTGACGAGGGCGGTTTTGCCTTGCAGCATGTCGATTCCTTTCGGTTGGTACAGTGCATTATCAAAGACGAAAGTGACGCATGCAGATTCCGCGCCTCAACCATGTGCAATGCCTCGATTCGCGCGGATTGCATCGCATGGCGTACTGGGAGTGGGGCGACGCGCTGAACCCCACGGTGCTGGTCTGCGTGCACGGCCTGTCGCGCCAGGGCCGCGATTTCGACACGCTGGCGCAGGCGGTTGCCGGCGAGTACCGCGTGGTCTGCCCCGATGTGGCGGGGCGTGGTGAATCCGATTGGCTGGCCGACCCGATGGGCTACGCGCTGCCCGCTTACGTGGCCGACATGGTCACGCTGCTGGCCCGTCTGAACGCGCACACGGTGGACTGGGTCGGCACCTCGATGGGTGGCCTGATCGGCATGGGCGTGGCGTCGCTCGCCAACACTCCGATTCACCGGCTGGTCCTCAACGATGTGGGCCCGACGATCCAGCCCGAGGCCATCGCCCGCATCGGCGCCTACCTCGGGCTGCCGATGCACTGGGCTTCGCTTGACGAAGCCGCCGACTACCTGCTGAGCATTTCCAAAGGCTTCGGCGCGCACACGCGCGAGCAATGGCTGGCGTTGACGCGCCCGATGCTGCGGCCCGACGGCCAGGGCTTCAAGCCGCACTGCGACCCGAACATCGCTGTGCCGTTTCGCGCCATCACGCCCGAGATCGCCGCCTTCGGACAAGCGGCCTTGTGGAAGGGCTACGAGGCGGTGACGTGCCCGACCCTGCTGCTGCGCGGAGCCGACTCCGACCTGCTGACCGCAGACACCGCGCTGGCCATGACGCAACGCGGCCCGAAGGCCGAACTGCATGAATTTGCCAACGTCGGACACGCGCCCACTCTGGTGGCAGCCGATCAGGTGGCGGTGGTGCGGGAGTTCTTGCTGCGCCCATGAAGACCGGTGTGCTGGAGGCGCGGCTGATGGCCGCGCCCATCGTTCAATTGATCGCCGAGCACGAGGTCGATGAGGCGGCGCAGCTGCTGCGGGCGCGCGCCTTCGCCGAGCCGCTGCTGACCGGCCAGATTCTGGACACCGGCGAAGACGCGCTAACGCATGCCGACGGCGTGGCGGCGATTTTGCAAGCCATCGGTGCCGCGCCCGCCATGCGCGCAGCTGCCTATTTGGTGTATGCCGGCGACTACCTGAGCAAGCCCGAAGAGGTGGTCACGAAAGCCTTTGGCGCGTCGCATGCCAGCCTGGTGATGCACACCCGAAAGCTGGTGCAGATTCAGCGTGCCGCGCGTGAGGCCAAGGTCGGTGTCGAGCAGCGCGTGCAGCAGACCGAACGGGTGCGCAAGATGCTGCTCGCGTTTTCGCGCGACCTGCGCGTGGTCCTGCTGCGGCTGGCCTCGCGCCTGCAAACGCTGCGTCACTTCGCGGTCAGCAAGCAGGCGTGTCCGCTGCCGCTGGCGCGCGAGTCGATGCAGGTGTTTGCGCCGCTGGCCAACCGGCTGGGCATCTGGCAGATCAAGTGGGAGATCGAGGACCTGTCGTTTCGCTTTCTCGAACCCCAG
>JANNEI010000656.1:0-1599 GCA_031378565.1 Burkholderiales bacterium | reverse complement strand
CGTGGCGGGCGACCCGGAGCGAGAGTCGCGCGTGCGGCGCGTGGCGCAAGGCGTGCCGGTGGACGTGACGACCTGGGCGCAGATCGTTGACGCTGCGGGCTTGCTTGGGGTTGATGCGCGTTTGGTTAACGGCGCTGCGGGACTGGGTTGAGGTGGCTTTGCCGGAGGTTTGACCTCGTGCGCGAGTTGGCGTCGGGTATCGGCCCGACACCTGAGTAGCGTTCATTTGCGGGCCACTGCGCTGGAACTCGATAGTTCACTTTCGTGCGTGAGTCCGCGCCGGGTGTCGGCCCGGCTGCCGAGTAACTTTCATTTGCGGGGCTGTATGGACTGGAGACCTCGGTAACGGGTGTGCGGGGACAAGGTAAACACTTCTTCGATGGCGCGAGCGCGCGAAGGAGGACAGCCTGTGGCCTGGCAACCGAGAGCCGAGATGGACATCAAACGCGAGTTTGTCGAGTTGGCACTGCGCGAGGGTGCGAACCGACGCGAATTGTGTCGGCGCTTCGGCATCAGCCCCAAGACCGGGTACGCGCTGCTGGCGCGCCACGCACAAGAAGGCGCGGCGGCCTACGAGCGCCGCTCCACGCGTCCCGCGCACAGCCCCAGCCGCACCGCCGCGACGCTGGAGCAAGCGGTCGTGGCACTGCGCCGCGAGCACCCCAGTTGGGGTGGGCGCAAGATCACCCGGCGCCTGTGCGACCTCGGGCATACCGGCGTTCCCACACCCAGCACCGTCACCGCGATCCTGCACCGCCACGGTCTCATCACCGGCAAGGCCAGCCTGGCTGCCCAGCACTGGCAGCGCTTCGAGCACGAGGCGCCCAACGCGCTGTGGCAGATCGACTTCAAGGGCGACTTCGACACCGCCCAGGCGCGCTGCTATCCGTTGACGCTGCTGGACGACCACTCGCGCTTCAATCTGGCGTTGCAGGCCTGTGCCAACGTGGCCACCACCAGCGTGCAGCCGCACTTGGCGCAGGCCTTTGCGCGCTACGGCTTGCCGCTGCGCATCAACGCGGACAACGGTGCCCCCTGGGGCAGCCCGCGTGCGCCTGCGCACAGCTTGAGCGAATTGGGCGTGTGGCTGGTGCGCCTGGGCATCGGACTGACCCACAGCGCGCCCTACCACCCGCAGACCAACGGCAAGATCGAGCGCTTCCATCGCTCGCTCAAGGCGGAGGTGCTCAGCGGCGCAGCGTTCTCGGACCTGGCGCACGCGCAACGCGCCTTCGAGCGCTGGCGCAGCGTGTACAACTTGCAGCGTCCGCACCATGCGCTCGGACTGCACACCCCGGCCCATCGCTACCAACTCAGCCCCAGGCGCATGCCGGCCTGTCTGGTGCCGATCGAGTACCCCAGCCAGGACACGGTGGTGACGGTGAAGTGGAATGGGGAGGTGCGCTTCAAAGGACATCGGCTGCGGGTCTCCAATGCGCTGCTCAAGCTGCCGGTGGCGTTCAGGGCCGACCCGAACCACGACGGCTGCTTCGAGGCCTTCTTCTGCCACCACCGACTGATGCACGTGGACCTGAACGCACTGCCCAGCCCCCGATGAATGCACTTCAACCAACATGCCGAATGCGTTACCCATGTCCG
>JANNEI010000620.1:0-2541 GCA_031378565.1 Burkholderiales bacterium | reverse complement strand
GGTCGTCGTCAGTGCCAGAAAGCCGAACGTCGCCAGACCGAACGACACGGCGATGGGCACACCGATCAACACCGTGACCGCGGTAACGCCGACGAAAAAAATCACGAGGTTGAGCTTGCCCAGTGCCGGCAGCAGAGGCTGCAGTGCCCACATCAGCAAGCCCACCACGACGACGGCACCGATCGCCGCTGCGGCCTGCCGCCAGTCGGCGGTTTTGAACAGGCGCAACAGCGACATCAGCGCCATCAACGCCAGCCCCACCGGCAGCGCAGCGGCGCGCCAGGCGGCCGAGATGTCGAGCGCCGGTGTGGTCACGGCGGCTTCGTCCAGCACGTGCTCGTAAGCCGGCCACAGGTTCAGCAGCAGGAAGGCCAGCGCAGCGGCGATGGCCACGGTGTCGAGGAAGGCACGCAACTTCGGCGAGGCCTTCGCCACCAGCGCCGTCATGCGCATGTGCTCGCCGCGACGAAAAGCCACCACCGCCCCCAGGCTGACCAGCCACAGGAAGAGCAGCGAGGCGACCTCGTCGGTCCACACCAGCGGCATCTGCAGGAAGTAGCGCGAAACCACGCCCATGAACAGGATTGCGATCTCGGCCACGATCAGCGCCGCTGCGATAGCTTCGATGGCGCCGCCCAGGCGGCGGTCCAGCGCCAGCACCCAGGCCTTTGGGTTGCTGCTGCCGACGGCGTGCGGCACTGCGCTGACGAGGGCGTCGTCGGTCGCGGAGTGCATGGGCTTCAGGCGATTTCGCCGGCGTACTGCTGCAGCAAGCCCCAGGCTTCGGCACCGAATTTTTCCTTCGCCTGGCTGTAGAACCCGCCGCTGCTGAGCACGCGCCGGAAGGCGGTGTTGTCGACTTTGTTGAAGACCAGGCCTTTGCCCTCGAGCAGCTTTTGCAGATCGACGTTGGCACGGGCGATGTCGTCACGCTGCTTGCGAGCGGCGGCGTTCATGTGCTTGGTGATCACTTGCTGCAGGTCGGCCGGAACCGTCTTCCAGACCTTCCCGCCGGCCAGGAACCAGAAGCCGTCCCACGAGTGGTTGGTCAGCGAGCAGAACTTCTGCACCTCGAAGAACTTGGCCGACTCGATCAGCGCCAGCGGGTTCTCCTGGCCGTCGGCCACCTTGGTTTGCAGCGCTTGATAGGCCTCGGCCAGCGGCAGGCTCACCGGCGCGGCACCCAAGGTCTTGAACATCTGCACCCACAGCGGCACCACCGGCACGCGGATCTTGAAGTTCTTCAGGTCGTCGGGCGTGTTGATGGCCTTCGTGCTGGTGGTGATCTGGCGGAAGCCGTTGTCCCACACGGTCGCGAAGGGCACCAGATTGATCTTTTCGATGGCCGCTCGGATGTGGTTCCCCACCGCCCCATCCATCGCCGACCAGACCTTGTCGTAGCTGGAGAACGCGAAGCCCACCCCGGTGATCGAGGTGACCGGGATCAAGGTCGACATCACGGTGCCGGGGAAGGTGGCCATCTCCAGGGCACCGGAGCGGAGCTGCGACATCATGTCGGCGTCGCCGCCCAGCTGGTTGTTGGGGAACAGGTCGATCACCACCCGCCCGCCGGTGTCGGTCGAGATCGCGGCGATCGCTTCCTTCAGGCGCACGTTCACCGAGTGCGTCACCGGCAGGTCGGTGCCCAGCTTGAGCTTGAACTCCGGCGGCTTACCCGTTTGAGCGAGGGACAACCCCGGCAGCGCAGCGCAGCCGGCCAGCGCGCTCGTCGCCAGGAAAGTTCTTCGGGTGGTGGTCATCGTCTGCTCCGAGAAGAGTGGGTGTGAATGAATGATGGTTGCCAGGGGATGCACGCCGCGACGGACCAATGTTAATAGTATTCTGAATTCCGAGTTCCAATAGTCGTGCATTCCCTAATCGAACTCTGAATTCCGCCTTCTATGATTTCGTCATCCACGGTGGTCGGGATTTGTTGCGTACCGTTGCCACCTCAGACTCCGTCGCCCAGGAACGCCGAACCACTCTGCACCGCAATTGAAGGACGCCTGCCATGAACCATCTGCTCACCGTCGCCGACGCCGTGGCGGCGCATGCACGGCTGCACCCGCACAAGATCGGCGCGCGCGATTCGCAGCGCGCGCTGACTTTCGCGCAATGGCATGAGCGCTCCAGCCGGCTCGCCAGCGGCCTGCTGGCGCTGGGTCTGGTCAAAGGGGACCGCGTGGCGCTGCTGGCCTACAACTGCATCGAGTGGCTGGAGATGTATGTCGCGCTCGCACGGGCAGGCCTGGTGGCGGTGCCGATCAATTTCCGGCTCAGCGCGCCGGAGATCGCCTACATCGCCTCGCACTGCGAGGCGCGCGCCTTCATCGTGCAGCAGGAACTGCTGGGTCGCGTCGAATCGATCCGCGCCGACCTGTCCATCGAGTCACACGCCTTTGTGTGCATCGGCGCGCCAGTGCCTGCCGGTTGGCAAGACTACGAGGCGTTGATCGCCGCTGCCGGCACACAGGAATTGACCGAGGCCGTGCGACCCGCCGACCCCTGCGCGCTGATGTACACCTCCGGCACGACCGGGCG
>JANNEI010000191.1:0-13401 GCA_031378565.1 Burkholderiales bacterium | reverse complement strand
CCGCGATCGACCCCGGCGATGCGCGCGCCGGCGCGGTGGTGGGCGATCACCTTGGCGCTGGTCGCGGCGACCACGGCCGCGTTGCCGCCGGTGTGGTCGGGGTGCTCGTGGGTGTTGAGTATTTGCGTGATCTGCCAGCCTTTCGCCTTGGCGGCGGCCAGGCACTTCACGTGGTCCAGCGGGTCGATCGCGAGCGCCTCGCCACTCTCGGGGCAGGCGATCAGGTAGTTGTAGTTGCGGTAGGCGTTGCCGGTCCAGATGCGCTCGATGATCATCGCTGGCTCCGAAATGCGAAGAGGCCATTGTAGGAAGCGCAGCCACACCGGTGCCGCAATGCGGGCGGTGCTGGCGCGGCGTTGAGCGACTTGACGAGTGTGCGCCAAATGGCGCATACTTTGCAGTAATTTGGCGCACCAGCGAGCAAGCCATGCGATCGACGGTTGAAGAAAAGCCTGCGGGCAGTTACGGCAAGACGGTCGCGGCGAAGGGTGGTCGGGCTGGCCTGTCAGTGCCGCTCGACGACCGACTCACCGACCGACTGGGTGCCGTGTTGCGCACGCGGGGCCGGGCAGCGGACGAGTTGTCGCTGGCTCGCACGGATCGCAGCGTCCTCGCCGCCAGCCTGTTGCGCAGCCTCACCGACAAGAGCGACGGCGAGCGTCTGCTGGCACCGGCCGACGTTTACCGCGTGGTGCCTCGCCGAACCTGGATCCGGCGCAAGGCCGAGGGGGGCCTGACCAGCGCTGAGTTCGACGGGCTGTACCGTCTGGTGCGGCTGCAACTGCTGGCCGAACTGGTGTTTCAGGATCAGCAGCGCGCGCGCGAATGGCTGCATTCGCCGAAGGCGCGCCTCGGCGATGTGGCCCCGATGGATTTCGCTGCCGATTCGCTGGGGCACGAGGCCGTCGAGAGCTGGCTGCACGAGATCGATCAAGGGTACTTTGCTTGATCCTCTGGCGGATCAGCAACTACGCTGACCTGTCGGGCAGTGGCGGCCTGTTGCACCGTGGCCGATGGCACAACCGGGGCCGACCGATCGTGTACCTGGCCGAGAGCGCAGCCGGTGCCTTGCTTGAAACGCTGGTCCACATCGAGGCGTCGCACCCCAGCGAGTTGCCCCACAGCTACCAGTTGCTGGAGGTCGACGTGCCCGATCCCGCTCCGATCCTGGATGTCGCAGAGCCTTTGGGCGAAGGGTGGCAGCGAGAGCTTGCCGCCACGCGCCGCATCGGCGACCGGTGGCTCGCAGCACAAGCAAGCTTGCTGTTGCGCGTGCCGTCGGCTGTGGTGGGGCGCACCTTCAACGTGTTGATGAACCCGGCGCATCCGGCCGCGCAGGCGTGCCGCATCGTGTCGTTTGCGCAGTATCCGTTCGACGCTCGGTTGCAGGGGTGACCTGCGAGGCAGCATCAGGTGCCATCGCATCGGTTGAAGATGCCAGACGCGGCGGAACGGTTGGACAGCCATGCGTGTGATGCAAACTGTTTCACCCGCATGAGCCGAGCGACTGAATAATGCCGAGAACTCTTGGCAGACAAGCACCGTGAACGCCATGCTTTCTACGTTCAGGCAGGCTGCAAAGAAGGTACTGCACCCGACGCCGCGGCATCTGACGACTCGGCATCGAACCATCAATGCGGTGGCCTTGAAGGAGCTTGAGCAGTCGATCAAGGACAACTACCTGATCGGCTGGCGCGGCAAAGACAAGTACACGCCGGACGGGTACGAACGCGACCTTCAAGCGCACTTGCACAAGCGACTGGAAGCAGATCGCCGCACCGTCGTTCCCTGGCTCGAAAGCGCGACCAAACTGGCTGGAAAGCGCATTCTCGAAATTGGCTGCGGGACAGGTTCTTCCACCGTGGCCTTGGCTGAGCAAGGGGCCAAGGTGACGGGCATCGACCTCGATGCGGGCGCGCTGGCTGTCGCCAAGGATCGCCTCGGCATCTACGGATTGGATGCAAACATCCTTTGCCTGAACTCACTGGAGATGCACAACACCTTCGGCGCGGGCGCATTCGACATGATCATCTTCTTCGCCTGCCTTGAACACATGACCATTGCCGAGCGGCTGGCCTCACTGCACACAGCGTGGGCGATGCTTCCGATCGGCGGGCTGATGGTGGTGGTCGAAACACCCAACCGTCTTTGGTATTTCGATGAGCACACCGCATGGCTGCCGTTCTTTCACTGGCTGCCCAACGAACTGGCGTTTCACTACGCCAAGTTCAGCACACGAGAGAACTTTCGCAACCTCTATTCGGATTACAACAGCGAGTCCAAGGAGCATTTTCTGCGGCGTGGTCGCGGCATCAGCTTTCACGAATTTGATCTCGCCATCGGGCCAGTCAGGGACTTGAAGGTGGTGTCGAGCCTGGCGACGTTTCAGGGCTTGCGGTACGAACTCGGCCGCTCGAAAGTGCACCGCCGCTACCGTGCGCTGCTGAGCCAGATTCAGCCAACCCTGCACCGCGGATTCTTTGGAGACAACCTGGATTTGATCGTCGAGAAGCGGTAGGCACTGCGACGGTCAGCCCACGCACACCCGATTGCGTCCGCTGCGCTTTGCTTCGTACAGCGCGGCATCGGCGCAATCGATCAGTCCCTGCGGCGTGCCCTCTGCCGCGGCGATGCACAAGCCCAGGCTGAGTGTCACGCTCAGGCCAGGCACCAGGTCGTGCCACGGGTGGCACTCGATGGCGGCGCGCAGACGTTCGCAAATGTCGCTGGCCGTGGGCAGGGCGGTGTCCACGAAGGCGAACAGGAACTCTTCGCCGCCGGTGCGGGCGAGCAGGTCGCTGGGCCGCGTCTTGGCCCGAAAGATCTGCGCCACGGCACGCAGCACGCGGTCGCCCGCACTGTGGCCGAAGCGGTCGTTGACCGCCTTGAAATGGTCGAGGTCGACCACCGCCATGCACAGCGGCTGGCCCGATTCGCGGGCGCGCGCAAAGATGCGTGGCAGCTCTTCGTCGACGCGGCGGCGGTTGCCAAGGCGGGTCAGCTGGTCTTCCAGCGTGTCGCGCTGCAGCTCGGCCGTGCGCGCTTCGAGTTGCCGGTTGTCCGCCTCCAGCGCCGTGCTGCGCAGGCGCTGCACTTCCGCCTCCAGGCGCGCGTGTTCGCCGTCCCTGAGCGCCGTTTCGACGTCGATGCGGTGCACCATCAGCCGCGCTTGCGCCTGGTTCTGCAAGCTGGCGCGGTGCAGTTCCAGCGCGTGATAAGCCTCGCAATGGCGCAAGGCGGGTTCGAACTCGCCCATCGCCTTGTACGCACGGTACAGCGCCGAGTGCACCCGCATGCGCGTCGTCTCCTGATCGCTGTCGCTGAGCGCCGACAGGGTCGACAGCAGGTCCTTCACGGCATCGTGGGAACGCCCTTGCAGGATCAGCATTTCGCCGATGTTGTGGCGGCTGCGAAGCTCGACGGCACGGTAGCCGTGCTGCTGCGCCTGCCGCACCGTGTCATGCAGGACACGCTCCGATTCCTCGAAATCGCCCGCCAGTCCCAGCACCTCGCCGAAGTTGCCTTGCGTGACCAGCAGCCGATAGGGTTCGGCGTTCAGGCGGGCCAGCAGCAGCGACTGCCGGCCGTATTGGCGGGCACGCTCCAGCGCCGCCCCGGCCTGTGGCGGGTCGTTGCGCTGGCGGTGGTGATAGTAGGCGCTGATGCCGGTGGCCATCAGGTTGTTGAGGGCAGCCAGCTCCTCGTCCTGGCCCGCCAACTCGCGTGCCTGGCTGAGTGACTGGAGCAGGAATTTCTCGCTTTGCGCGTGGTCGCCCAATCGGTCGTAAGCCACGCCGATGCGGTTGAGGGCTTGCGTCGTCTGGGCCGCAAGGCCTTGGCTGCGGGCCTTGTCGAACGCGCTGGTGGCCGCCTTCAGGGCCTCTTCCTGCAAGCCGATTTCGCTGTACGCGATGGCCAGCAAGCAAAGGTTTTCACATTCCAGCGGGCCACCCAGCACAGCCCAGCGCACAGCGGCCTCGCGGCCGGCCAGTACCGCGGCCTCGAACTGGCCGAGCCGCCAGCGGTGGGCGGCCAGCAGGGCATGCGCCTGCGCTGTCAGCGCCCCATCGTCGGCTGCGGTGGCCGCAGCGACGGCGTGCTCCGCCAGAGACGCCCCGTCGAGGTGCTGACCCGCGGTGTGGGCCGCCTGCACACGCTGGATCAGCGCGCGTGCGACCGCCCTCGCATCGCCTGCCAGAGCGTTGCGGGCGGCTGCGGTGGACGGGGTGATGGCCGATTCGGGCATGGTGCGGCGACGACGAGCGGCCTGAATTGTGCAGCCGCGCTGCCCGCACCGCAGAGCAAACGCGCGTGACGCGTTTCACACGGGTCGGCTTTGTTACTCCGGTGCCTGTGCCGGTGCGCGTGACGCGTTTGGCTTTGCTCGATTCAAGCGCTGGCGCAGCCGCCAACCGAGCAGCACGGCGATCACCACCGCATAGATCGCGACCTCGCCGAAGTTGTTCTTGGCCGAGCGCATCCAGAAGAAGTGCAGCAGGCCGAGCAACGCGATCGCGTACACCGCGCGGTGCAGCGCCTGCCAGCGCCTGGCACCCATCCACTTGATGGCACGGTTGAACGAGGTGGCAGCCAGCGGCGTCATCAGCAGCAGCGCCGTGGTACCCACCAGGATGAAGGGGCGCTTGACGATGTCGCGGACGATGTCGTTCAGCTCGAAGCCCATGTCCAGCCAGGCGTAACTCAGGAAGTGCAGGCAGACGTAGAAAAACGTGAACAAGCCGAGCATGCGGCGAAAGCGCAGCAGCGCGGGTTGATGGATCCACTGGCGCAGCGGCGTGATGGTCAGCGTGATGCACAGGAAGCGCAGCGTCCAGTCGCCGGTGGCGCGGATCAGGGCCTCGGCCGGGTTGGCCCCCAATGCATCGGCCCAGGCACCGTAGAACAGCCACGCGAACGGCAGCAGACACAACACGAACAGCAGTGGCTTGGCGGCTCCGTGCAGGAGCAGCGGCTTGCGCCCAGCGGCTGCGCGCGGAGAAGCATCGGCGTCGAATACGGCGGTTTTCATGCGGGCTCAGAACAGTTTCTTCAAGTCCATGCCGGCATACAGCTGGCCGACCTGCGCCTCGTAGCCGTTGAACATCTGCGTCGGGCGTTTTTTCTGGAACAGGCCGTCTTCGCCGATGCGGCGCTCGGTGGCCTGGCTCCAGCGCGGGTGGTTCACCGTCGGGTTCACGTTGGAGTAAAAGCCGTATTCGTCCGCGTTGGTCTTGTTCCAGCTGGTGCGCGGCTCCTTGTCGGTGAAGCGGATCTTGACGATCGACTTGCCGCTCTTGAAGCCGTATTTCCACGGCACCACGGCCCGCACCGGCGCGCCGCTCTGGTACGGCAGCACCTCGCCGAACAGGCCGAAGCCGAGCAGCGTCAGCGGGTGCATCGCCACGTCCATGCGCAGGCCCTCGACGTACGGCCACTCGAGCACGCGCGAGCCGACGAAAGGCATCGTCTTCGGGTCGGCCAGGGTGACGAACTCGACGTACCTGGCACCGGGTGCGGGTTCCACGCGCTTGATCAACTCGCTCAGCGAATAGCCGACCCAGGGGACCACCATCGACCAGCCTTCGACGCAGCGCAGGCGGTAGATGCGCTCTTCCATCGCCGACAGCTTCAGCAGTTCGTCGATGTCGTAGACCTTCGGCTTCTTCACCATGCCTTCGATGGCGACGGTCCACGGGCGCGTCTTCAGCGTGTGGGCGTTGCGGCCCGGGTCGGCCTTGTCGGTGCCGAACTCGTAGAAGTTGTTGTAGGTGGTCACGTCCTGGTAGGGCGTGAGCTTTTCGACCGTCATGCCGCCGGCCAGCGCGCTGCGAGCGCCGGGCAACGCAGCCAGTTTGCCGGGCCTGGCGGTCTGCGCCATCGCATCACGCGCGGCCCAGGCGGCCAGCCCGAGGCCGCTGCCGCCCACCGCAAGCGCCTTCAGCAATTCCCGCCGCTGCTCGTAGACAGGGCGTGGTGTGATCTCGCTCGGTGCGCGATGACTGAAACCTTGGTCTTTGTGGAAATACATCGGGAACGCTCCGGGGCGATTGACGGGATGGGTGGTGCTGCCGGGCGCGAAGGCCGGGATGACACCGGGCACCCGCTTGTGTCGTGGCTGCCTCGTCGCTTATTACGCGGTTGCCGTCTGCCCGGATGCGGGTCGGGCCGCCCCAAACGGGCGCGCACCGGCGCACCGGGCAGCTCAGATCACGTCGCCGAAATCGGTGTGCTCGAACAAGCGCAGCGAGCTCTTGGACACCCGCTCGCGGAAGGTCTTGCGCTCGAACAGCTTGACCTGCGCTTCGGCTGGCAGATCGGTGATGTTGATGATGTTCTTGACGATCAGCGCGTCGATCACGTCTTCGATCACGCGCACGAAATCGGCGTCGAGGCGGCCGAAGCCCGAGCCCGAGCCCGAGCCCTCTTGCTGGCCGACGAAGGCCAGCACGGCGGCGTCGTGATCGGGCAAGAATTCCAGCGCGCCGGCGTCGGCTTGGCGGTGCAGCGAAGTGATCAGACCGGACGCGTCGCGGTGGATGTAGGGCATGGTGGTTGCACGAGTGGGCTCGCGTCCACTTTACGCGCCCATCGCAGCGCTGAATTCACGAAGAAGTGCACAAACGCACGCCACACGCGGACATTCGGCAGCACTTGCGCCAACGGCCGCGTTCAGCAGCAGCCCACGAAAGAGCCGGGCAAGCCCGGCTTTTCGACTGCACGTTTGAGCGCGCTCAGCGAAGGCCGGCAATGTAGTCGGACACGGCCTTGATCTCGCGGTCGTTCAGCTTGGCAGCCACGCCGGTCATTTGCAGGTTGTTCTTGCGAGCGCCACCGCGAAATGCCGTCAACTGCGCTTCGGTGTAGTCGGCATGCTGGCCGGCCAGGCGCGGGTACTGCGACGGGAGCCCGGCACCGCTGGGGCTGTGGCAGCCCGAGCAGGCCGGGATGTTGCGATCGGCAATGCCGCCGCGGTAAATCTTCTCGCCCAGCGCGACCAGATCCTTGTTCTTGCCGAAGCCGGCTTTGGCACGCTTGCTGGCGTAGTAGGCGGCCACGTTCTTCATGTCGTCTTCGCTCAGTGCCGACGCGAAGCCTTTCATGATGGCGTTTTCGCGCTTGCCGGCCTTGAACTCGCTGAGTTGCTTGGCCAGGTATTCCGGGTGCTGGCCTTGCAGGATCGGGTTCGCCGGGCTGCCGCGCGTGCCGTCGCTGGTGTGGCAGGCAACGCACACCGCAGCGGATGTGGCCTCGCCCTTGGCCAGGTCGGCCTTGGCGGCGGGCTTGGCCTCGGTTGCAGCCATCGAGGTGGCGCAGGCGGCGAGCAGGAGGCTTGACAACAATCGAAGAACAGGCTTCATGAGGGCGATGTCGCGTGGTGCAAAACCCTGCGATTTTACAATGACGGTTTTGGGCCGCTGAATGACTGTGAAAAACAACCCCGCCCGAATGCGCCGATCGGCACCGCCCGTCCCTGCGGCCGCGGGCGTGTCGGCCCTCCCGGACCCGGAGAAGCTGGCCCTGGCGTGGACGCACACCGCACGCTTCCTGACCACCGCCAGCCTGCTCAACCAGTTGCCGCAGTCCGAGCTGCCGGAGGTGGCCTTCGTGGGCCGCTCTAACGCCGGCAAGTCCACGGCCATCAACGTGATGACCCAGCAGAAGCGACTCGCCTTTGCTTCCAAGACACCCGGCCGCACCCAGCACATCAACCTGTTCGAACTGGGCCCCAAGACCGCGCCCGACGCGCTCTTCGCCGACCTGCCGGGTTACGGCTATGCGGCGGTCGCGCGCGGTGCCAAGCTGCGCTGGCAACTGGTGATGGCCGAGTACCTGGAGGTGCGCCGCGGCCTCAGTGGCGTGGTGCTGATGATCGACTCGCGCCTGGGCTTCACCGACCTCGACAAGCAGCTGCTGGCCTTCGTGGCACCGCGCATCGGCAACGGCTCGGTGAAGATGCTGGTGCTGCTGACCAAGGCCGACAAGCTCAATCGCAGCGAACAGACGCTGGCGCTGGCGGCGGCGCAGGTGGCGCTCGCCGACCTCACGACCGACGAGGCCGACGTCAGCGTGACGCTTTTTTCCGCCTTGAAGAAGACCGGCATCGGTGACGCAGCGATGGTGCTGCACGGCTGGACACACAGGGGGAATGCAGATGTCAGCGCAGCAGCATGAAACCGCCGAGGTGCCCGTGATCGAGCACCTTCGCTTCGATCTGCCGCACGGCATTTCGCTGGCGTGCCGCGTCAGCGGGCCGGTGGACGCACCGGTGCTTGTCTTTCTGCACGGCTTCCCCGAAGCCGCCTTCGTGTGGGACGAACTGCTGGCGCATTTCGGCAAGCGTTACCGATGCATCGCGCCCAACCTGCGCGGTTTCGCCGACTCGTCGTCGCCATCCGAAGTCGAGGCGTATCGCGTCAAGCACCTGCTGGCCGATCTGCTGGCCCTGGTGGCGGCGGTGTCTCCGGGGCGGCCGCTGGAGGCGTTGGTGGCGCACGACTGGGGTGGCGCGGTGGCCTGGAACTTTGCGGTGCAGCACCCGGCCTCGCTGAAGCGGCTGGTCATCATCAATTCGCCGCATCCGGCCACGTTCTTGCGTGAACTGCAAACCAGCCCGGCCCAGCAGGCGGCGAGCGCCTACATGAACTTTCTGTGCCGGCCGGATGCGCAGGCCCTGCTCGTCGCGAACGACTTCGCGCGCATGTGGCCCTTCTTCACCAATATGGGCGCGGCAGACGCAGCCAGGGCCGGAGGCGGTTGGCTCACCGAGGCGATGCGGGACCAGTACCGCGCCGTCTGGCGGCAGGGCATGGAGGGCTCGCTGAACTACTACCGGGCCTCACCGATGCGCCCGCCGACGGCGCAGGACAACGCGGTGATGGCGCTGCGTTTCGCGCCGGAATTCGTCACCGTGCACTTGCCGACACTGGTGCTCTGGGCCGAAGACGATACCGCCTTGCCGATCGGGTTGATCGACGGGCTGGACGCCTTCGTTCCGCGGATGAAGCTGGTGCGGGTCCCGGGCGCGTCGCACTGGGTCATCCACGAGCTGCCGGCCCGCGTGGCCGCCGAGATCGACACGTTTCTCGCCGGCGGCTGAGCCAGCGCCCAAGGGTGGAACAAGCGCACGCTATGGTTTGCCGATGAACAGGTAGAGGCCCGCCGAGCCCCCCGGGGCATAGGTCGCACCCAGATAGACAGGCCCCAGGCCGGTGTCGGCCCCGAAAAACAGACTCATCCCGGAGCGCAGGCTGGCCAGCGAAATCTGGTTCGTCCGCTCCCAGGCGTTGCCCGCCTCAAGCGTCCCGCCGATGAACATGCCGCGCGTCAGCAGCGGAACGTACGTCAACCGTCGGTAGTAGGTGAGCCGGCCGAACAGCACTTCATTTCCGTCCAATTGACCGAGCTTGTAGCCCGACAACACATGGAAGCCGCCCAGCGTGTAGCGGCCCAGCCCGACGACCGCGTTGCCGCTGACGCGTTGGGCGCGCAGGTAGGCGTTCAGTGTGTGTGGCCCCCAGGTGGCGACGCCGGTGGCTTGTGCCTCGAAGCGGCTGAAGCGGGCCTCGGTTTTCAACAGGCTTTCGTGGCTCTGGCCGATCACGGCCTCGCCCTGAACGCGATAGCCATGCTGCGGGAAATTGGCGTAGTCCAGTTGATCAACCACCGCCGTCAAGCGCAGCCCGGTTTCCCGCACCGTCACCGACTTCTGCGGGCCGGTGTAGGTGGCCGCAAGAATTTTCGGGCTGCTGCGCACCGAGACCGTGGTCACGCCCACGCGAAGCTGGCCCAGTTCTCCCCATTGCTGCCCCAGGTCCACGCCGATGCTGCCGGTGCCTTGCAGATAGCGGCCCTGTTCCGCGCCGCTGTCGTTGTTGTAGACGTTCAGCACGCGGCGCTCGGCCCCGGCGTAGGCGGCCACGAACCAGTCGTTGCTGATGCCGACCGTCCAGTTGAGTGGGTGGTAGATCTCGGTGAACGCCAGCGGCACCTGTCCGATCTGCACTCGGTTGCGCCATTCGGTGCCGTTGGCGTCGAGCCAGTGCCGGTTGTGGCTGACCTTGATGTTGAAGCTGCTGTCGCCCCGAAAATCGGTGCTCATGTCCAGACCGACCCGGAAGTAGTGCGGGCCCCAGGGCTTGTCTTCGAGGTCGAACACCAGGCCTTCGCCTTGCGGCGTGCTGACCAGCTTGAAGTCGGCGCGCGTGTAGTCGCCGCTGGCCGCCAGCCGGCGTGCATCGCGCTCGGCCTTGCGCTCGTCGAAGGGCTGACCCGGCTTGGTTTCGAGCTGCGATTGATAACGCGACGGGTTGGTCGCTGCGCTGCCTTCGAACGCGATGAACGCGAGCTGTGCCTGCGTCGCCGGTGCCTGCCGATGCTCAGCCTGCCACTGCGCGTAGGCCGAGGCGTCGAGCGACAGCGCAGAGAGTCGTTCGACCTGCGGCAGCGCACCTTGCTCACCCAGGTCGATGAGTTCGCGCGTCTGGTTGAAATCGCCCGCTGTGAGCTGGCCGAGGCGGGGTGTGATCAGCACGTCCTGCGCGGTCAACGAGGCCAGGCTCTGGCGCACATTCTGCTCGGTCAGGATGTTGATCATCTGGCCGGTCAGGCCACCCAGCGAGCTGAGCGAATCGCGACCCGACAGTGGTGTGCCGATGTTGACCACCACCACGATGTCGGCACCCATCGCACGCGCCACGTCCACCGGCAGGTTGTTGACCAGGCCGCCGTCGCCGAGAATGCGGCCGCCCACCTCGGTGGGTGCGAACACACCGGGCACGCTCATGCTCGAACGCAGCGCCAGCGCCAGGTCGCCCTCACGCAAGATCACCGGCAGGCCACTTTCCATGTCGGTGGCCACGGCACGAAACGGAATGCGCAGCGTGTCGAAGTCGCGCACCTGCCGCGACGGCAGCGTGTAGCGGCGCAGCAGTCCTTCGAGGCCGCGGCCAGACAGGGCACCCAGCGGTGCGCGCAACTCACCGTCGTGCATGCCGAACTCAAGCACCGGCGATATTTCGAAGTCTTCTTCCTTGCGCCTCTGCGAGAGCTGCTGGCGGTCCACGCGGCTGGCAAACACCGCGTCCCAGTTCACCTTCAGCAACTCGGACTCGAGTGTGCCGGCGCTCATGCCGCTGGCGTACAGGCCGCCGATGATGGCACCCATCGAGGTTCCGGCGATCACGTCCACCGGGATGCGTTCGCGCTCCAGCACCTTCAGCACGCCCACGTGCGACAGGCCGCGCGCGCCGCCGCCCGACAGCACGAGGCCGATGCGCGGACGATTCAGTGGTCGCCGGGCGACTTCGGGTGCCGAGGCGGCCGATGACTGCTGAAGGGCTGTCGCCTGCGGCGTGGGGTGGGTGGACTGCGCTGGTGCCGGCGAGTGGCCCGCGCCGAGCAAGCCCACACACAAAAGCGGTACAGCTGAAACACGCATGAGCGGATTGTGCGGGACGCGCGGGCGTTTCGGTCTTGGCGACGCGGCCAAGTCGAAGCAACGCTGCACGCTGAGGTGCTCCGCATGCAGAATCCAGCGCTGCTGCCAATCCTTTTCCATGACCTCGCCAACATCCGCCCATCCCGAACCAGGTGCCCCCGTCACCGACGACGAAAGCGTGGACCTGAAAGGTCAGCGCCTGCAAATGGCCGACATCGCGCGGCTCGCCGGTGTGTCGGTGGCAACGGTGTCACGCGCGCTCAACGGCAGCCCGCTGATCAGCAAACAGACGCGCGAGCGCATTCAGGAACTGGCCGGTTCGCTGAACTACGCGATCAACGTCAGTGCGAAAAACCTTCGGCTCAAGCAGAACCGCACCATTGCCGTCGTGATCCCCTACGACCGGGTATCGCGCCAGCACATTTCCGATCCGTTTTTTCTCGCCATGGTGGGCAGCCTGGCTGATGCGTTGACCGAGCGCGGCTTCGACATGCTGCTGTCGCGCGTGGATGCAGACAGCCTCGACTCCGCGGCGCGGCTGTACAACTCCGGCGTGGCGATCGGCATCATCCTGATCGGCCAGTGGCGGCACCACGACCAGCTTAATCAACTGGCAGCGCGGCGTGTGCCCATCGTGGTCTGGGGCACCCAGATTCCGCAGCAGTTGTACTGCACGGTGGGCGGTGACAACGTGGTCGGCGGTGCGCTCGCAACACGGCACTTGCTCGACCTTGGGTTTCGCCGCATTGTCTTCGTCGGTGACTCGCAGTTGCCCGAGGTGGCGCACCGCCATCGCGGCTATGTGGAAGCCCTCGCCGCCTATCAGTTGAAGCCCGACCCGCTGCTGCAAGTCGCCGTGCCCTTCGATGCCGATGCGGCGCGTGCCGGCATCACGCGCCTGTGCGAGCAGGGCGTGCTGTTCGACGCGGTGTTTGCCTGCAGCGACGTGCTCGCCTCGGCCGCCACACAGGCCCTCCACCTGTGCGGTCGCCCGGTGCCCGATGACGTGGCGGTGGTCGGCTATGACGACATCGAATGGGCCAGCCACTCGAACCCACCGCTGACCACGGTGCGCCAGCCGATTGCGACCGCTGGCGTCGCGTTGGTCGATGCCTTGTTGCGAACGATCGCCGGCACCAGCGTGCCGCCCCGGTCGCTTCCGGTCGAACTGGTGGTGAGGGCCAGCACGCGCCGCAAGTGATCTGAATCGGCACGCCTGCAATCCTTTGCGGCTTGCTATCGGTGCCTGGCTTCCCAGTGGTGCGTCTTGCGTGCCTGGAGTTTGTCGCTTTTGCCTTGGCGGCGCGCGCCCGGAGGTTCCGTCCGGCGCGGTTGACCGAAAAGTACGCGTCGGCTGCCCGGATAAACCCTGGTGTGCAAACGATTGCATCAACCGTTCTGCTCACTTACAGTTCCAGCCACGCGCCGAGCCCATCGACAGAAGCGGGAAGTGTTCGGACGCGAAAGACACATGAGGGTGGCGATCGAGGTCAAGCGATCGCGGCAACCCAAAGCTCAGACCCACAACGATGGAGACAACCATGAACCGTATTCCGACCCCGAGCCGTCTTGCGCTGGCCGTTGCCCTGGCGGCAATCCACATTGGCGCGGCGCATGCGCAGGACGCTGCCAAGCCCGCGGACGCCAAGACTGGCGATGCGCTGAAGCTGGACCAGGTGGTGATCACCGGCACGGCGGTCCGCACGACGAAGATGAAGCAGAGCGTGTCGGTCAGCACGCTCGATTCGGAACAGCTCGAACGCACCGGTGCGACCAACGCGGCCGAACTGCTGCGCTCTATTCCGGGCATTCGTTCGGAGTCGTCGGGCGGCGAAGGCAATGCCAACATCACGGTGCGCGGCGTGCCGCTGTCGGCCGGGGGTTCGCGCTATGTGCAGATCCAGGAAGACGGCCTGCCGGTGCTGCTGTTCGGCGACATCGCCTTCGGCACCGCCGACCAGTTC
>JANNEI010000583.1:0-2286 GCA_031378565.1 Burkholderiales bacterium | reverse complement strand
GCGCAGGCCTGGATCGACGTGGCGACTTACAGCGGAATGGGCATGCCGACTGGCGGCGCGGCGGGCAACCCGATGGCGGCCCTGGGCGGCCTGTTCGGCGGCGGTGGCAGCGCGAAAAACAACTTCGGCAACACGCAGAGTGGCAGCGCCGGCCGCTGGGTCGACGTTACCCTGCACAGCCGCTCCAACCCGTCGCTGGCCGAGGCACAGCAAGCGGTGCCTGCCGGCTTTTTGCCGAGCCCGTTGAAGCTGCACGCACCGAAGGACGGGCGCAAGGCAGCCGACAACGACGAGGCGGTGGTCGAGCCCGACACCGAGCGCCCGCGCGGCAAGCTGCTGCTGTACTGGGGCTGCGGTGCCACGGTGCGCGCCGGCCAGCCCAAGGTGCTGGACATGGCCAGCGCCAGCGCCGCCGACATGGCCAAATTTTTTGTCAGCCGGCGCGCCACGCAGCGCGGCACGCACAGCGCCGTCGGCCGGCCGGTCTGGCCGAGCCCGGCGGACGCGCGCATGCTGCCGGCCAGCGCCGCGCTGGCCGGTGAGCACGCCTTCAGCGGCAGCGGCGTGCCCGAGGGCTTTCGGTTCCAGATTCCGGCCGCGCACGATCTGATGCCGCCGCTCGACCTGAAGACCCGCGATGCCGGCGGTGCCGTCGAACTGAGCTGGAGCGCCGCGCCCACCGCGCGGGCCTACTTCGCCGCCGGCATGGCGGCTGGTGCGAAGGACGAGACGGTGCTGTGGACGTCGAGCGAACTGCCCGACACCGGTTTCGGCCTGACCGAATTCCAGACCAACGTGGCGGTCGACCGCTGGCTGAAGGAGAAGGTGTTGCTGTCGCCCGCCACCACGCGCTGCACCGTGCCCAAGGGCGTGTTCAGCGCCGAGGGCGCGATGCTGCGGTTGATCGGCTACGGCAACGAATTGAACCTGGCGCAGCCACCACGTCCGGCCGATCCGAAGGCGGCGTGGGAGCCGGTGTGGGCAGTCAAGCTGCGCGTCAAGTCGGTGGCCAGCACGATGCTCGGCATGTCGGAGATGGACGGCATGGACAAGTCCGCCGACGCCAGGCCTTCGCCTTCAGCCGACCCCGAGCCGAAGGACAAGAAGCCCGGCGCGTTCGACATCCTGCGCGGCGTGCTCGGCCGCTGAACCCGGAGGCGCCATGCACATTCCCACGTTCGCCACACGCCAGTTCATCGTCGCCGCCGCCTGCATGGCCGCCACAGCGGCCTTCGCCGACTGCACATTGCGTGCAACCCGGCCTGCTGAAACCGCGTTCAATGCGCGCGCCATGGCCGCACTCGTGGCCGCCTTGCCACCCGCCCCCGCCGGCGTGGTGGCCGTCGATGCCAAGCCGTTCGACTTCAAGAACCCGCCGGCGATTTACGAGGTGTTGTGCGAGGGGACGAAAGAGGGTGAATTCAGCATCACGGCGCGTCGCCAGTACGTCAGGAAGCACAGCGAGGCCGAGCGCAAATACTGGAGCGCGCAATACGACGCGCTGACCGCGCAGTTCCACGCGCTGAAGAAAACGCCGCCTGACAAGGCCGCCGAACAGCAGGAGTTGCGCCAGCAGTCGAATGCCGCCTGGCAGGCCACGCGCGACGCCGAAAAAGCCGGCGACAAAACCGCCGCACGGGCCAGCGATGAGAAGTACCGCAGCCTGCGCAATCAAGCCGACGCGATCGACGCGCAACACCAGGCCAGCGTCAAGCCGCAGCTCAGCGACCTGGACCAGCGCCGCATCGCCATCGACCTGGAGCGCCAGCAGGTGGAGATCGTGATCGGCATGAACTTGCAGCGACTTCCGATGGCGAGCGACCGCGTGCTGGTGGGCAGCCACGGCGCGCCCAGCCCGGGCAAAAGCGCCGGCTTGAAGGTGCACAACGTCGCGTGGAGCGCGGTCGGTGCCGACGGGCCGTTGCGCCAGACGCTGGCGGCTGCGATGGAGCGTGCTCGCCTGCAAGCCTGGGTGGGCCAGCCGCTGCCCAGCGAAGCGGAGTCCGAGGCCGTCGCCGCCAAAGCCACGCCGACGCCGGTACCCGACATGCCCGCGAGCGCGCTGGCCGTCACCACCAGCAACACACCCGCCACGACGGCCGCAGCGCCAACGACCACTGCCACGGCCGCACCAGCCACACCGCCCGCCCAGCCAGCGGCCACCGAGCCCGTGAAGAAGGCGACGGAGGCGGTGAACCTGCTGCGCGGCCTGCTCGGCCGCTGAACGCCGCGCATGAGCGCGATGATGCGGTGGCTCGCATGGTTAGCATTGCCTGAACTGCCGCC
>JANNEI010000570.1:0-2281 GCA_031378565.1 Burkholderiales bacterium | reverse complement strand
CTTCTGTGCCCACAGAAGAAAGTTACTAGGCAGCCGGGCCGACACCCGGCGCGGACTCCGCACGAAAGTGACCCCGCAACAAAACTAGCCGCGCGAAAAACCAAGCGCCTTCATCGCCGGCCCCAAACCGCGCGCAGCCTTCGCGTACCCCAGCCAAGGACCGTTCCCCTCCGCCAGCCGCGCATGCACGCTGCGCACCGTCCAGTGGTCGCCGCCGCGCAGCGACTTCAGTTCGCCCCACGCCACCGGCACCGAGATACCCAGCCCCGGCCGCGCCCGGGCCGACCAGGCGCACACCGTGCTGGCACCCAGCCCATTTCGCAGGTAGTCGATGAAGATCTTGCCGACGCGGTTCTTCGGGCCGCTTTTGACCACGAAGCGCTGCGGAATCGTCTTCGCGAGGTGCGCCACGACGGCCTGCGAAAAGCCCTTCACGGTGTCCCAGTCGTGCACCTTGCGCAGCGGCACCACCAGGTGCAGCCCCTTGCCGCCGCTGGTCTTCAGGAACGCCGTCAGGCCCAGTTGCGTCAGGAAGGCGTGCACCAGTTCGGCGGCTTCCTGCACCTGCGCCCAGCCCACGCCTTCGCCGGGGTCGAGGTCGAACACCACGCGGTCGGGGTGCTCGAAGGAGCGGGTGCCGGTGTTCAGCGTGTGGAACTCGACCACGTTCCACTGCGCCGCCGACAACAGCCCTTGCTTGGCGGCCACTTCCAGCATCGGCGGGTGGCTGATGTACAGCGCCGGGTCGAGCTGCCGTATGCCGGGCAGCTTTTCGGTCTCGGCATGCTTCTGGAAAAACAGCTCGCCGCCGACCCCGGCGGGCGCCCGCACCAGCGAAACCGGCCGGCCCAACAGGTGCGCCATCATCAGGTCGCCCACCACACCGTAGTAGCGCACCAGTTCGACCTTGGTGATGCCGGTGCTCGCGTCGATGACGCGCTCCGGGTTGGTGATGCGCAGCCGGCTGGACAGCGCATGCGATGCCGGCTCAGCCGCCACGCCCGCTTTCGCGGGCTTCGAAATCGTCTTCACACTCACCGCCTTCTCTCGCTGGATCAGCCGCGCCGGTTTGTCGGTGCGCAAGCCGTGGAAGACGGCGTGGCGGATGCTGCCGCTGCGCGTCCATTCGGCGAACGACACCTCGGCCACCAGCGTCGGCTTCACCCAATGCGGCTTGCCGGCGATGTCGGTGGCCGCCGAAAACGGGCTCTTCGGCGCATGCAGCGCATCGAGCTTGAGCTTCAGCGCGGCCAGCGTTCGCTCGTTGAAGCCGGTGCCCACGTTGCCCGCGTGGCGCAGCGTGCCGTCGGCATCGAACACGCCCAGCAGCAGCGCGCCGATGCCGGTGCGCGCACCGCGCGGGTCGGTGTAGCCGCCGATCACAAACTCCTGCCGCTGGCTGCATTTGAGCTTGATCCAGTCGGCCGACCGGCGCGACTGGTAGGTGGCGCCGCGCCGCTTCGCGATCACGCCCTCCAGGCCCAGTTGACAGGCCGATGCCAGAACGCGGTCGGGCGGCGCGTCGAACACCTCGCTGAAGCGCACGCTGTCGGACGCTTTCTTCTTCAGCGCGCCTTTCAACACGCCTTCAAGCACCGCGCGTCGCGCCTCCAGCGGCGCAGCGCGCAGATCGTGGCCGTTGAAGTAAGGCAGGTCGAACAGGTACAGCACGATGTCGCCCGTCGCCGCGGAGTCGAACGCCTGCTGCAACGCGCCGAAGTCGGGCACGCCGTTCTCGTCCGGCACCACGATCTCGCCGTCGTACCAGCCGGCGGGCAGCTTCAACGTCGCAATGGCCTTGTGCAAGGGCAGCAACTTCGCGGTCCAGTCGTTGCCGTTGCGGGTGAACAGTTGGATGTCCGCGCCGTGGATGCGGGTCAGCAGGCGATACCCGTCGAACTTGATCTCGTACAGCCAGGCCTGCGGGTCGCCCGGTGCGGCGTCGGCCAGCGTTGCCAGTTGGGGCGACAACGTGGCAGGCAACACCGCCGGCGTGGCCTCGGGCGGCAGGCCGGTGGCGCGGGGTGTGGCGCGGCGTGTGGTGACAGGCGCGGTGACAGGCGCGGTAATGGGGGCGGTGATGGGGGCCGCAGCGCCCGCCTTGCGCGCCGCAGGCAGCGTCCTGCCCTTCACGCTGTCGGGCAACTCGTCGACCACGCTGTACTCGGTGGCAGGCCGCGCGAAGTCGTCCTTCTCCTTGATCAACAACCAAGGCACCTGCTTCTCGCTCTTGCCCTTCATGCGCACCAGCACCCATTTGCCGTGCAGCTTGTGCCCGTGC
>JANNEI010000538.1:0-1520 GCA_031378565.1 Burkholderiales bacterium | reverse complement strand
TGTTTTCAGAATCGGCGCTGAAGGGCGCGCACTTCATCGAGCTGTGCTGCCAGCGCAAGATTCCGCTGGTGTTCCTGCAGAACATCACCGGCTTCATGGTGGGCCGAAAGTACGAGGCAGAAGGCATTGCCAAGCACGGTGCAAAGATGGTCACGGCGGTATCGACCGCGCAGGTTCCCAAGTTCACGATCATCATCGGCGGCAGCTACGGTGCGGGCAATTACGGCATGTGCGGCCGCGCCTACAGCCCGCGCTTTTTGTGGATGTGGCCGAACGCCCGCATCAGCGTGATGGGCGGCGAACAGGCGGCCAGCGTGCTGGCCACCGTGCGGCGCGACGGCGTCGAAGCGCGCGGCGGTGCCTGGACCGTGGAGGAGGAGCAGGCGTTCAAGCAGCCCATCCTCGACCAGTTCGCGCACCAGGCGCATCCGTACTTCGCCAGTGCGCGTTTGTGGGACGACGGCGTGATCGACCCCGCCGACACGCGCCGTGTGCTGGCGCTCGCGATGTCGGCCAGCCTGAACGCGCCGATCCCGGATGCGAAGTTCGGAATCTTTCGGATGTGATGTACGATGTGCATGTTGCTCTAACTGACTACACATCATGCGTACCAACATTGTCATCGATGAAAAGCTCATGGCCGAAGCCATGAAGGCCGGTCCCTACAAGACCAAGAAAGACGCGGTCGAGGCCGGCTTGAAGCTTCTGGCCCGCCAGGCGGCGTACCGCGAGATCCTCAAATGGCGAGGCAAGCTCAAGTGGGAGGGCGACGAAAGCATCGACTGGACGGTGCCGTCCGCCGAGCTTGCGGTTCATGAGCCAGCACCGAGGAAGTACCGTGCTCGTCGTTGACTCCAGCGTGTGGGTCGACTTCTTCAACGACGCCGAAAACCCTGCTTCGGAACTGCTCGAACAGTTGCTCGACCACGGCGAGGTGCGGCTGGTGGTGCCCGACCTGGTGTTGTTCGAAGTGCTGCGCGGATTTCGCCTCGAGCGCGAGTACCGACAGGCCCGGCTGCTGATGGAGACACTGAGCATCGAGGCCGCAGGCGGCGCTGAAGTGGCGCTGGCCGCAGCTCAGCACTACCGCAGCCTGCGCGCCCAGGGCGTCACGGTGCGCAGCCCCATCGACGTCTTGCTGGCGGCTTTCTGCATCGAGTACGACTACGCACTGCTGCACCGCGATCGCGATTTCGATGCCTTTGAGGAACTGCGCGGCCTGCGCGGATGGAGACACTGATGGGTGCCGAGAGCATCTACATCACTCCCGAACACGAGCAACTGCGCGAGCAGATCGCGCGCTTCATCGCGCGCGAGGTCGAGCCCCACGCGCATGCCTGGGAAGACGCCGGCTTCACCCCGCGCGAGGTGCTGCGCAAGATGGGCGACGCCGGCTTGTTCGGGCTGATGTACGGCAGCGAGCACGGCGGTGCCGAGGCTGACGCGCTGACCAACCTGGTGTTCGCCGAGGCGCTGTCGCAGTCGACCTTCGGCGGTTTCATCATCACCGTGCTGGTCCA
>JANNEI010000512.1:0-4891 GCA_031378565.1 Burkholderiales bacterium | reverse complement strand
GTGCCGCGGTGATGCGCATGATCGTGGTGGCCGGTGTCTGATTTTGAAACTTGCAAGGAACCTTGAATGAGCGCCATTGTTGACATCGTCGGCCGCGAGATTCTGGACAGCCGCGGCAACCCCACCGTCGAATGCGACGTGCTGCTGGAGTCCGGCGTGATGGGCCGCGCCGCGGTGCCGTCGGGCGCGTCCACCGGCTCGCGCGAGGCCATCGAACTGCGCGACGGCGACAAGTCGCGCTACCTGGGCAAGGGCGTGCTGAAGGCGGTCGAGCACGTGAACACCGAGATCAGCGAGGCCGTGCTGGGGCTCGACGCCTCGGAACAGGCCTTCCTCGACCGGACGCTGATCGACCTCGACGGCACCGACAACAAGGCCCGTCTGGGTGCCAACGCGACGCTGGCGGTCAGCATGGCCGTGGCGCGCGCCGCAGCCGAAGAAAGCGGCCTGCCGCTGTACCGCTACTTCGGCGGGTCGGGTGCCATGCAACTGCCGGTGCCGATGATGAACGTCATCAACGGCGGCGAGCACGCGAACAACAACCTCGACCTGCAAGAGCTGATGATCATCCCGGTCGGCGCGCCCACCTTCCGCGAAGCGGTGCGTTACGGGGCCGAGGTCTTTCATGCGCTGAAGAAGATCATCAACGACCGCGGCATGAGCACCGCGGTTGGCGACGAAGGCGGCTTCGCACCGAGCCTGGCCAGCCACGAGGCCGCCATCCAGATGATCCTGGAAGCCATCGACAAGGCCGGCTACAAGGCCGGCGAGCAAATCGCCATCGGCCTGGACTGCGCGGCCAGCGAGTTCTACAAGCCCGGCCCGAACGGCTCGCTGGCGTACCAGCTGGCGGGCGAAGGCCTGTCGCTGTCGTCCCAGGAATGGACCGCCATCCTGGCCACCTGGTGCGACAAGTACCCGATCATCAGCATCGAAGACGGCATGGCCGAAAACGACTGGGACGGCTGGAAGCATTTGTCCGAGCGCCTCGGTGCCAAGGTGCAGCTGGTCGGAGATGACCTGTTCGTCACCAACACCAAGATATTGCGCGAGGGCATCGAAAAGCGCATCGCCAATTCGATCCTGATCAAGATCAACCAGATCGGCACGCTGACCGAAACCTTCGCTGCCATCGAGATGGCAAAGCGCGCGAACTACACCGCCGTCATCAGCCACCGTTCGGGCGAAACCGAAGACTCCACCATCGCCGACATCGCGGTGGGCACCAATGCCGGCCAGATCAAGACCGGCTCGATGAGCCGCAGCGACCGCATGGCCAAGTACAACCAGCTGCTTCGCATCGAGGAAGACCTGGGCGACGTGGCCAGCTACCCCGGCCGCTCGGCGTTCTACAACCTGCGCTGACCGGCCGCGCGACCGCACCGCACGCCGCACCATGCGCTTCGTCACCGCCGCCCTGCTGCTGCTGATCGCGCTCGTGCATGCCGAGTTGTGGTTCGGCAAGGCGGGCGTGCCGCGGGTGATGGAGTTGCAGTCGAAATTGAGTGAACAGAAGGCGGCCAACGACGCCGCCATGCTGCGCAACGACCAGCTGGTGGCCGAGGTCAGCGACCTCAAGGAAGGCCTTGAGATGGTCGAGGAAAAGGCCCGCCGCGAACTCGGCATGGTCAAGCCCGACGAAATCCTGGTGCAGATTTCGACACCGAAGCGGTGACTTCCCTGCTGCAGTTCATGCAGCCCCTGTTCGTCAGCGCCTTCACGCTGTGGGGCTCGCCCGTCACCTGGATGGAGATCGTGGCCTGCGTGCTGGCCATTGCGATGGTGGTCTGCAACATGCGCGTCAATCCACTGGGCTGGCCACTCGCCATCGTCAGTTCGCTGCTTTACTTCGCCTTGTTCTGGAACAGCAAGCTCTACGGCGACGCCAGTCTGCAAATCCTGTTCGTTGTGGTCGCAGGCTGGGGCTGGTGGCAATGGCTGCGTGGAACGGCTTACGACGGGTCGGCCTTGCGCGTGCGCGCGCTGGGCACGCGGGGCCGGCTCATCGCCATTGCAGCGGTGGGCGTCGGCTGGCCCGCCATCGGCTGGTTTCTGCTGCGCCACACCGACACCGACGTGCCCTGGTGGGACGCCTTCCCGACCGCCGCCAGCATCGTCGGCCAATGGCTGCTGGGCCGCAAGTATGTCGAGAACTGGCCGGCCTGGGTGATCGTCAACGTCGTCAGCGTGGCGCTCTTTGCCTACAAGGGGCTGTGGCTCACCGTGGCGCTGTATGCCGTCTTCGTGGCGATGTCGTTCGCCGGTTGGCGGGCGTGGCACCGTCTGGCTGCCGCTTGAAGTTTTGACCATGGCAAGCGGTTTCATCATCGCCCTGCTCGGGGCCGAGAGCACCGGCAAGACGACGCTGGCTGAAGCGATCACGCAAGTGCTGCGCGCCGACGGCCGCAGCGTTGTCGGCGTCGCCGAATATCTGCGTGAGTTTTGCGACGCGCAGCAGCGAACGCCGCTTCACGATGAACAAGCGCACATCGCCGACGTACAGACACAGCGCATCGCAACGGCTGCACGCGCCGTCGACGTGGTGGTGGCCGACACCACGGCGCTGATGATCGCCGTCTACAGCGACAAAGTGTTCGGCGACGCCTCGCTCTACGCGTCGGCCCTCGACGCGCACCGCGCCGTCGACCTGACCCTGGTCACGGCGCTCGACCTGCCCTGGCAGGCCGACGGCCTGCAGCGCGACGGACCGCAGGTGCGCGAGCCGGTGGACGCGCTGCTGCGCGCCGCGTTGACGCGCGGCGGCATCGGCTATTCGGTGGTGTCGGGAAGCGGGCCGGCGCGGTTGGAGGCGGCGTTGAAGGCCGTTCGGCACACCCTGGCCCTGCCATCGGCTGAAGACGAATCAGCCGCCAACCCGCGCTGGCATTGGGTTTGTGAGCGCTGTGGTGATGCGGACTGCGAGCGGCACCTGCTGCCGAAGCCTCGCGGGCTTGGACCTTGATGCGCGATGAGCGTACGACTTCAGTAGCACGTTAGTGCTACATTCTTTCCCCACGAGAGGTGACGCATGACCACAACCACCATCCGCATTGAAGACGACTTGAAGGCGCGCGTTGCAGCGGCTGCCGAGCGTGCCGGCAAGACTTCCCACGCCTTCATCCTCGACGCGATCGCGCAGACCGTCGAGCAGGTTGAGTTGGACGAGGCGTTCCATCACATCGCTGACCAGCGCTGGGCCAACGTGCTGGCCACTGGAAAGACAGTGCCATGGGATGACGCCAAGACCTACCTCAAAGCTCGTGCGAGCGGCGAGCGCCCTCGCACGCCGGTGGCGCGCAAACTCGCGCGCTAGCGTCAAGCATGGCCCGCATCGAGCTGGCACCCGAAGTTTTCGAGGACTTCGAGCGAATCTTCGACCACCTCAGACAGTTCGACATCGAGGACTTTCCTGAGCGAATCGACGAAATCGTCCAGGCGATGCAGATCCTGGCGCACAGCCCGCTGATCGGCAGGAAGGTCACAGGCGGCAAGCGCGAGTTGGTGATCGGGCAGGACTCGCGCGGCTACGTCGCTCTGTACCGTTTCGTGGTCGAGATCGATTGCGTCTTCGTGCTGGCCATTCGAAGCCAGCGTGAGTCGGGGTACAAGCGCGAACGTTGATTTCGTGCGGTCACTTTGTCTGCCCTCAGCCCACCCACCCGCGCGCATTCTCGAACATCCTCATCCACGGACTCAAGGCATTGCGATCGCCGCTGGTCCAGCTCATCAGCACATTGCGGAACACCCGCTCCGGGTGCGGCATCAGCACGGTGAAGCGGCCATCGGCGGTGGTCACCGAGGTCAGGCCGTCCGGGCTGCCGTTGGGGTTGAATGGATAGGCCTCGGTGGGCGCGCCTGCGTTGTCAACGAAGCGCATCGCGCGCTGAACACTCGCGGGGTCCCCACGCTGGGAAAAATCAGCGAAGCCTTCGCCGTGCGCCACAGCGATCGGCAAGCGGCTGCCGGCCATGCCGGCGAAGAAGATCGACGGGCTGTCCATCACTTCGACCATGCTCAGCCGCGCCTCGAACTGCTCGCTCTTGTTGCGTGTGAACTTCGGCCAGGCTTGCGCGCCGGGGATGATGGGCGACAGCGCGGCCATCATCTGGCAGCCGTTGCACACGCCCAGCGCAAAGGTGTCGTTGCGGTTGAAGAACGCTGCGAACTGATCGGCCAGCGCAGGGTTGAACATGATGGAGCGCGCCCAGCCTTCGCCCGCCCCCAGCGTGTCGCCGTAGCTGAAACCGCCGCAGGCAATGAAGCCCTGGAACTGGTCCAGCCGCGCGCGGCCGGTTTGCAGGTCGCTCATGTGCACGTCGAAAGTGTCGAAGCCGGCGCTGTGCATCGCGTAGCTCATCTCGACATGGCTGTTGACGCCCTGCTCGCGCAGGATGGCGAGCTTGGGGCGAGCCTTCAGGAGGGCTGGAAGCGCAGCCGGGTCGAAGCTCAGTTGAAGGTGCAAGCCGGGATCGTCGGTGCGCCCCGCCGCCTCGTGTTCGGCATCGGCGCACAGCGGGTTGTCGCGCAGGCGGGCGATGCGCCAGCTCACCTCGTCCCAGGTCTGGTGCAGCTCGCGCAGGCCGGCGCTGAACACGCATTTCGTGTCGCGCCACACCTCGACCACAGCGCGCTCGTTCGGCTTGCCGATGAAGTGGCTGTGGGTACTGAGGCCGTGCGCGCGCAGCACCTGCATCACCTCGTTTCGGACTGCGGTGGGCACCTGGATGACGGCACCGAGTTCTTCGTTGAACAGCGCGCGCAGCGTCAGTTCGTCACGGCGCGCGCCGACTTGCGCCGCCCAGTTCTTGGAGTCGCCGAAGTCGGCCCGGCTGTCGCTGATGCCATCCCCTTCGGTCACCAGCATGTCCACGTTCAGGCTGACGCCGACATG
>JANNEI010000165.1:0-4177 GCA_031378565.1 Burkholderiales bacterium | reverse complement strand
ATGATGACTTGAATCAGCGGCTCGTGTGGGCTACGAAAAATGGAGCGTCCCGCCTAGTCTGTTCCCTTAGACTGGGGTTAACCCTAAAGGAGAACTCTCAAATGGGACTTCCTGCTGATCTGCCGAACTTTCAGATGCCCGCGTCCGATACCGCCAACCCGCAACCCACCGCTGCCGACACCCCAGGAGTGGCCGGCTCGCCGAAATGGGCTTGGGTGCCGATCCGGTCATTGGGTCCACGGCACCGCTCCCGGATCACGGCACACCTGCTCGCGCTGAACGAAAGTGATCGGTACCTGCGATTCGGCTATCCGGCCACCGATGCCCAGCTGTCGAAATATGTCGACACGCTCGAATTCGACCGCGACGAATTGTTCGGCGTCTTCAACCGACGGCTCGAACTGATTGCGATGGCGCACCTGGCGTATGCCACGGTTCAGCAAGACGCGGCAAAGCCGACCATGGCCGAGTTCGGCGTGTCGGTGTTGGCGCATGCGCGCGGCCGCGGCTATGGTGCTCGGTTGTTCGACCACGCCACACTGCACGCCCGCAACCGAAACGTCGAAACACTCTTCATCCACGCTTTGAGCGAGAACACCGCCATGCTGCGAATCGCGCGCCGGGCGGGTGCGCTGGTGGAGAGAGATGGCTCCGAATCCGAGGCCTGGCTCAAGTTGCCGCCCGACACAATTGCCACGCGGTTGGAAGCTGTGGTCGAACAGCACGCCGCCGAACTGGACTACCACTTCAAGGTCCAATCGCATCGCGTGAACGAAATTCTCGACGTCATTTCGGAAGTCAAAACACACTTCAAGGGGAAGGCCCAGGCAACCAGGGAGTAGCGGGCAGTTGGCATTTCGCAAACGTCTTGATCTGAGAGTCGCTGCCACCCGATGTCGGGGATTTGGAGGGGGTGGGCGTTCCCGTAACATCCGCTACAGTCGCTCTCCGGCGTCTTGGACCTTTCTCTGGGCCAGCTGCACTGAGCGGCATTCTCAACATGCAAACCCTCCCGTGGATCATCGCGCTGGCCGTCTCGGCAATTGTCTTGCCGGTGCTCACGTACTTCGAGCTGCGTCCGCGCAAAGCCAAGAGCCAGCCCCTGCCCACCGATTGGGCCTTGGCAGCTCGTCCCGTGTTCAGTTCCGACGAACGCCGCGTCTACCGTTTGCTGCGTGAGGCGCTGCCGCACCACATCGTGCTGTCGAAGCTCCCGCTGGTTCGCTTTTGCCAACCCAACGACTCCGCTGAGGTCCGCTTCTGGTACGACCTGCTCGGGGCCAGCCATGTGTCGTTTGCGATTTGCAGCGCCAACGGCCGTGTGCTGGCGGCCATCGACCTGGACACCGACCGCGGCAGCTCGCGGCGCGTGATGCAAATCAAGCAATCGGTGCTCGCGGCCTGCCGCGTTCGCTACCTTCGTTGTCCGGTCGACCACCTGCCTTCGGTGGCTGAAGTTCAGTTGCTGGTCCCACAAAGCGGTGCCGCACCGCGCGGCCCGCAACCGGCACCCGCGCCCGCTCCCGCACGCACGCTGCACACCGCGCGGGATACCCTGTCGAGCACCGTGGCAAACCGCCGGGCCGAGCGCACCGCGCTGTGGCAGGACTCCACGTTCTTCCAGGACTCGTTCTTTGCCCCGGACAGCCGGCTCGATGGTTTCAGCGGCACCGAGTTCGGCTCGCTCACCGGGCGTGCCCTGGCGGCATCGGAGGCCGAAGTTTCGCGCCGAGGGCGTGCCATCAGCGACGCCAGCATCGATGAGGGCGGCGGTGTGGTGATCGAAGGCACAGTGGACCAGGAAGCGCGCTACGCATCGCCGACCCGGCATTGAAATCCGGCTCCCGCATACCATGCGTGGATGACTGCCGACACTGAAGCCTGCGACGTTCCCTACAACGGCTTGACCCCGGACGTGGTGCTGGACGCCCTCGACAGCGTGTCGTTGCGTGGCGATGGCCGACTCATCCAGCTCAACTCGTACGAGAACCGCGTCTTCCAGGTGTTCCTCGAAGACGGCACGGTCGTCGTGGCCAAGTTCTATCGGCCTGGGCGCTGGACGGACGCCCAGATTCTCGAAGAACACCAGTTCAGCGTGGAGCTTCTTGCGCAGGAGATCCCCGTGGTCGCGCCGCTGACGTTGCTGGTTTCGCCGCACTTCAGCAACGCTGTCAGCGTGAGCGAAGCACCGCACACGCTGGCAAGTTTCAGAACCGCAGCCAACACCTTCCGGTTCGCCGTCACGCCGCGTTGCGCGGGCCAGGCACCCGAGCTGGACAACGAGGACACGTTGCGCTGGATCGGCCGCTTCCTGGGGCGCATGCATGCGGTGGGTCGCCAGCAGCCGTTTCGGGTTCGCCGCACGCTGAGCGTCGACACGCTGGGCGCAGCGTCCCGCGACTGGTTGCTGGCCCACGATGTGGTGCCGCCCGAGGTGTCGGCGGTATGGCAGCAAACCGTGGACGCAGCCTTGCAGGCTGCGCAGCGTCTGTTCGACGAAGGCGGCGCGCCCACATTGATCCGCCTGCACGGCGACTGCCATCCCGGGAACATGCTCTGGCGCGCCGACGGCCCGCATTTCGTCGACCTCGACGACGCCATCTCGGGCCCGGCCGTGCAGGACCTGTGGATGCTGCTGTCGGGTGACCACGCGGCGATGTCACGCCAGATGGCCAACGTGTTGTCCGGCTACGAGGACTTCATGGACTTCGACCGCCACGAGCTGCGCCTGGTCGAGGCGCTGCGAACCTTGCGCATGATTCACCACAGCGCGTGGTTGTCGCAGCGCTGGAGCGACCCGGCCTTTCCGATCGCTTTTCCGTGGTTTGGCGGCGTGGCGTACTGGCAGCAGCAGATCGTGCAGTTGCGCGAGCAGTTGCAAGCGATGCAGCAACCGCCGCTCAATCCGTTCACGTCGTTCAGGCCGTCAACAAGCCATTGACGCGCCGCACATAGGCGGCCGGATCTTCGAGGTGGCCGCCCTCGGCCAGCACCGCCTGGTCGAACAGGATGTTCGCCAGATCGTCGAAATGCGCGCTGCCTTCGAGCTTCTTCACAAGCGCGTGCTCGGCGTTCACCTCGAG
This sequence comes from Burkholderiales bacterium, assembly GCA_031378565.1. GTDB lineage: Bacteria > Pseudomonadota > Gammaproteobacteria > Burkholderiales > Burkholderiaceae_C > JANYJJ01. The sequence continues at coordinate 1,094 of JANNEI010000165.1, read as the reverse complement.
GATCGGTTGCACCATCGGCGCGCTCTGCCCGGCCTGCTTCAGCATGCGCGCCAGGTGCCCGCTCATGTCGCCTTCTTCGACCACCAGACAGGCTGGTGAATCGACCAGGCGGGTCGTGATGCGCACGTCCTTCGCGCGATCTTTCAGCGCTTCCTTCAGCCGGTCGAGCACCGGCTTGAACGCGGTGGCGGCTTCTTCGGCCTGCTGTTTTTCGGCTTCGTCCTGCAGCTTGCCGAGATCGACCGCGCCCTTGGCCACGCTTTGCAGCGGCTTGCCGTCGAACTCGTACAGGTGGCTGAGCATCCACTCGTCGACGCGGTCCACCAGCAACAGCACCTCGATGCCCTTCTTGCGGAAAATCTCCAGCTGCGGGCTGCTCTTGGCCGCAGCCAAGTTGTCGGCGGTGATCACGTAGATCGCGTCCTGCCCCTCTTTCATGCGGCCCACGTAATCGATGAACGACACACCCACATCGGCATGGGTCGATGCAAAGCGCAGCAGCTTGGTCAACCGCTCGGCGTTCGCGTGGTCGTCGCCGATGCCTTCTTTCAGCACCGCGCCGAAGTCGTTCCAGAACGCGGCGTACTTGGCGCGTTCGGCTTCGTCCTCGCTGTCGGCCAGCGCTTCGAGCATGCCCAGCACGCGCTTGGTCGAGCCCTCGCGAATCGCCTTCACGTCGCGGCTTTCCTGCAGCAGTTCGCGGCTCACGTTCAGCGGCAGGTCGGCGCTGTCGATCACGCCCTTGACGAAGCGCAGGTACACCGGCAGCAGCGCCTCGGCGTCGTCCATGATGAAGACGCGCTTCACGTACAGCTTGACGCCGCCGCGCTTGTCGCGGTTCCACAGATCGAACGGTGCCTTGGCCGGTACATAGAGCAACTGCGTGTATTCGCTGCGGCCCTCGACGCGGTTGTGGGTGTAGGCCAGCGGGGCTTCGGTGTCGTAGCTAAGCTGCTTGTAGAACTCGGTTTACTGCTCGGGCGTGATGTCGCTCTTGCTGCTCTTCCACAGTTCGGCGGCCTTGTTGACCGGCGTCCATTCATCGCGCGTCACCTGTTTCTGCGCCTCGGCATCCCACTCTTCCTTCTGCATCA
>JANNEI010000477.1:0-4384 GCA_031378565.1 Burkholderiales bacterium | reverse complement strand
CACGCGGCCATCGACGACACCCGCCGGGCCGACCGTGCTGCGGCCCTGTTGGCGCTGGTCGGCGTGGTCAACGTGCCCATCATCTATTTCTCGGTGAAGTGGTGGAACACGCTGCACCAGGGTGCGTCGGTCAGTCTGCTGAGCGCGCCGAGCATGGCCACCACCATGTTGACCGGCATGCTGGTGATGGCGCTGGCGTTCTGGATGTACTGCATTGCGGTGGCGCTGCTGCGCCTGCGGGTGATCCTGCTGGAACGTGAGCAGCACACCGCCTGGGCGCGCCAGGCCCTGGCCTGAACTCGAACACCCGCGCATGAACCTGAACTTGAACTGGTCCAGCTGGTCAGACTTTGCCGCGATGGGCGGTTACGGGCTGTATGTGTGGGGCTCGTTCGGTGTCACGGCGCTGCTGATGCTGATCGAGGTGGCGGCGCTGGCGGCGCGGCGCAAGGCCGTCGAACGAATGGCCAGCCATGACGGTCAGACAAGTTTGGAGAATTCCTGAATGAAAGCCAGAACCAAGCGAGGCTTGGCCATCGTGGTCGGGTTGACGGCGTTGGGCATCGCCAGTGCGCTGGTGCTCAACGCCTTCCAGAGCAACCTCGTGTTCTTCTTCAGCCCGACGCAGATCGCGGCCAACGAGGCACCGCGCGAACGCAGCTTTCGCGTCGGCGGCCTGGTCGAGCAGGGCAGCATCCGGCGTGACGCCGGCGGGCTGACCGTCAACTTCGTCGTCACCGATCTGGCCAAGAAAATCCCGGTCACCTACACCGGCTTGCTGCCCGACCTGTTCCGTGAAGGCAAGGGCGTCGTCGCGCAAGGCAAGCTCGGGCCGGACGGCGTTTTCCACGCCGACCAGGTGCTCGCCAAGCACGACGAAAACTACATGCCGCCCGAAGCCGCCGACGCCCTCAAGAAGGCACAGGCGGGCTCGATGTCGGCCGGTGCCACCATGCCGGAGAAGAAGCCATGATTCCAGAGCTGGGTCACTTCGCGCTCATCCTGGCGCTGGCGATGGCGATGGCGCAAAGCGTGCTGCCGCTGCTTGGTGCGCGCACCGGCAACAGCGCCTGGATGTCGTTGGCGCGGCCCTCGGCACGCGGCCAGTTCGTGTTCGTCGTGATTGCCTACGCCTGCCTGACTTACTCGTTCATCAACAACGACTTCTCGGTGCTGCTGGCCGCCAACCACTCGAACTCGACGCTGCCGCTGATCTACCGCATCACCGCGGTGTGGGGCAACCACGAAGGCTCGATCCTGCTGTGGTCGCTGATCCTGTCCGGCTGGACGCTGGCGGTGTCGATCTTCTCGAAGCAGCTCGACGACCGCATGGTCGCGCGCGTGCTCGGCGTGATGGGCCTGATCAGCTGCGGCTTCCTGCTGTTCACTTTGCTCACGTCCAACCCTTTCCTGCGGATGCTGCCCGCCGCGACCAACGGCCGCGACCTGAACCCGCTGTTGCAAGACCCCGGCATGGTGATTCACCCACCGATGCTCTATATGGGCTACGTCGGCTTCGTGGTGGCGTTTGCATTTGCCATCGCGGCGCTGCTGTCGGGCCGGCTCGACGCCGCCTGGGCGCGTTGGTCTCGGCCCTGGACCACGGTGGCCTGGTGCTTCCTGACCTTCGGCATCGCGCTCGGCAGCTTCTGGGCTTACTACGAACTCGGCTGGGGCGGCTGGTGGTTCTGGGACCCGGTCGAAAACGCATCCTTCATGCCGTGGCTGGTCGGCACCGCGCTGATGCATTCGCTGTCGGTGACCGAAAAGCGCGGCGGTTTCAAGATGTGGACGGCGCTGCTGGCCATCATCACGTTCTCGTTGTCGCTGCTGGGCACCTTCATCGTTCGCTCGGGCGTGCTGAGTTCGGTGCATGCCTTCGCGACCGACCCGGCGCGCGGCGTCTTCATCCTGTCCTTCCTGGTGGTGGTCATCGGCGGCTCGCTGCTGCTGTTCGCCATCCGTGCGCCCAAGGTGGGGGCGGGCGGCAGCTTCGAGATGGTGTCGCGTGAATCGATGCTGCTGGCCAACAACGTGCTGCTGGTGGTGGCCGCCGCGGCCGTGCTGCTGGGCACGCTGTACCCGCTGGTGATCGACGCGATGGGCATGGGCAAGCTGTCGGTCGGCCCGCCGTATTTCGTCGCGGTGTTCGTGCCGCTGATGGCACCGGCCCTGTTCCTGATGGGCGTCGGTCCGATGACGCGCTGGCGTCAGGCGGGCGTGGTGGATCTGGCCAAACGCCTGCGCTGGGCCTTCGGCGTCAGCGCCGCCTCGGCACTGATCGCGCCGATGCTGCTCGGCCACTGGACGCCGATGATCGGCTTCGGCCTGCTGCTGGCGGCGTGGATTGCCAGCACCGCCGTGCTCAACCTGGTGACGCGCGTGCGCGAGCACCCGGCCTCGGCAGGCCGCGCGCTGGCGGCGCAGCCGGGCAGCTATTACGGCATGCTGATGGCGCACTTCGGCGTCTCGGTGTTCATCGTCGGCGTCACCGTGGTCAGCGGCTTTTCCACCGAGTCGGACGTGCGCATGGAGGTCGGCGACACCGCCACCGCCGGCGAGTATCAGGTCCGCATGGACGGTGTGCGACAGGTGGTCGGCCCCAACTACGTGTCGGCCCGCGCCACCCTGACCGTCACGCAGAACGGACAGACCGTCAGCGTGCTGACGCCCGACCGCCGCGTCTACAACGTGAGCCGTTCGCCGATGAGCGAAGTGGCGATCGACCGCGGCGTCACCCGCGACCTGTACGTCGCGCTGGGCGAGCCCGTCAGCGCCACCGCCTGGAGCGTGCGTGTGCACCACAAGCCGTTCGTCAACTGGATCTGGGGCGGCTGCGTGCTGATGGCCCTGGGCGGCGTGCTGGCGGTGCTGGACCGCCGCTACCGCACGCAGCGCAAGGTGGTGGCCGAGCCCGCACCGACGCTCGCAGCGCACTCGCCGGCTGTGACTGCCAGCCCTGCCAAGCCCGCTGCGGCGGTTTGAAGCGACGATGAAAAGATACCTGCTGCCGCTGATCGTCTTCCTGGTGCTGGTCGGCTTTCTGGCGGTCGGCCTGAACCTGAACCCGCGTGAGGTGCCGTCGCCGCTGATCGGCAAACCGGCACCGGCCTTCAGCCTGCCGGTGCTCGACGCGCCCGCGCAAAAACTGTCGGCACAGGACTTTCGCGGCAAGGTCTGGGTGCTCAACGTCTGGGCCTCGTGGTGCGCGCCGTGCCGCCAGGAACATCCGCTGATCGCCGAGCTCGCCAAGAGCGGCGGCGCGCCGGTGGTCGGCCTGAACTACAAGGACAAACCGGCCGACGCCACCGCCTGGCTGACCCAGCTCGGCAATCCGTACATCGCCACCGTGTCCGACGTCGAGGGACTGGTCGGCATCGACTACGGCGTCTACGGCGTGCCCGAGACGTTCGTGATCGACAAGGGCGGCGTGATCCGCCTCAAGCACATCGGCCCGATGACGCCCGAGGCGATGCGCGACCGCGTGCTGCCGCTGCTGAGGAAGCTCGGTGCATAAATCTTTCCTGGCGCTCGCCGTGGCTTGCGTGGTCAACCTGAGCAACGTGGCGGCGGCGCAAACCGCGCCCGGCCACCCAGCCCCATCGACGTACGAAGACCCGGCGCTCGAAGCGCGCGTGCTGGCGATCGCCGAGGAACTGCGCTGCCTGGTGTGCCAGAACGAAACCATCGCCGCCTCGCACGCCGACCTGGCGGTCGACCTGCGCAAGCAAATCCGCAACAAGCTGCGTGAAGGCCAGTCGCAGCAGCAGATCCTCGATTTCATGGCCGAGCGCTACGGCGACTTCGTGCTGTACCGGCCGCGGCTGACCGCCGGCACGCTGATCCTGTGGGCCGGCCCGTTCGTCCTGCTGGTGGTCGCAGCGGTGGCGCTGGCGCTCAACATCCGCCGCCGTCGCCAGGCCCTGGCACCGCGTGAACTGAGCCCTGCCGAGGCAGCACGCGCACGTGCCTTGCTCGACGAACCTTCTTCCTCCCCATGACTGTTTTCTGGATTCTTGCCGCCGGCCTGATCGCCCTGGCGCTGGGCCTGCTGTTGCCGGTGCTGGTTCGGCCGCGCCCGAACCGACCCAGCGCAAACGATGCGAGTCAGGCCAACCTGGCGATCCTGCGCAGCCAGTTGGTGCAGCTCGACGCCGAGCATGCATCGGGTGCGCTGGACGCCGCCCAGCACCGCAGCGCACGCGCCGACATCGAGCGCCGCGTGCTCGACGAAGAGGCTGTTGCCGAGGCACCGCGTGTGGCGGGCGCTGCGCGCAAGACGGCTCTGTGGACCGGCCTGAGCGTGCCCGTGTTCGCGCTGGTGGTGTACGGCTTCCTGGGCAACTTCGACGCCTTGTCGCCGCGCCCGCTGGCCGCCGGGCCG
>JANNEI010000462.1:0-3345 GCA_031378565.1 Burkholderiales bacterium | reverse complement strand
TCGCCGAAGCGCGCGACGGGTTCAGCGAACTGATGACTCCGCGCGTGAAGCCCAGCGCCATCGTCTGCGGCAACGACGTGCTCGCGTTCGGGGCCTTGCTGGAGGCGCAGCACGCCGGCATCAGCGTGCCGCAGTCGCTGTCGATCACCGGTTTCGACGACCTGGAACTGGCGCACCACGTGCAGCCGGCGCTGACGACGGTGCGGGTGCCCACGCTGGAGATGTGGCGCACAGCGGCCGATCGGTTGATCGCGGCGCTGCACGGCGAGGCGGTGCCGCGCGCGACGGTGATCGAGGTGTCGCTGGTGGTGCGTCAGTCGACCGGGCCGGTGCCGCGTCGCTAGTGCGTTTCAGTGCGATTGAGCGAGCTTCAGTCGGCCGTGATCTTCGCCGCGGCGATCACCTTGGCCCAGCGATCGATCTCACTTTTCAGGAATGGGGCGAAAGCCTGTGGCCCGCGCGCATCGACGCGAAACCCCTGCGTGCGCGCGCGTTCTTCGAGCTCGGGCGTGGCCATGATGCGCACCACCTCGGCCCCCAGCTTGTCGACGGCCGCATCGCTCATGGCGGCGGGCACCATCAGCGCGGTCCAGTTCTCGACCTGCAGCGCCGGCATGCCGGCTTCCGCCGTGGTCGGCACCTCGGGCACCAGTGGATGCCGCGCGGTGCTGGCGATGGCCAGCGCGCGCAGCTTGCCGCTTTTCACGTGCGCAATGCTCTCGGGCATGTTGGAGAACACCACGTCGAGCTGGCCGCCGATCAGGTCGGTCATGGCCGGCGCGCCGCCCTTGTAGGGCACGTGCTGGATATGCGTCTGATTGATCTCGTTGAACAGCGCCAGCGTCAGGTGCGGCGGCGTGCCGTTGCCGCTGGAACCGGCATTCAGGTTGCGCGACTTGGCCGCCGCCACCAGGTCCTTGAACGACTGGATGGGGCTGGCTGCCGGCACCACGATCAGCATCGGTGAACCGGCCAGCAGCGCCACCGGCCGCAGGTCTTTGCCGAAGTTGAACGGTGCCTTGGCAAACAGCGTGACGTTGGCGGCGTGCGTCAGTGTGATGGCCAGCAGGGTGTTGCCATCGGGCGGCGACTTGGCGACCACGTCGGCCCCGATTTGCCCGCCGTTGCCGGGCTTGTTGTCGATCACCACGCTGACCTTCCAGCGCTCGCCCAGTTGCTGGCCGACCAGGCGCGCCATCACGTCGGTCAGGCCGCCGGGCGGGAACGGCACCACGTAGCGCAGCGTGGCACCCGGTTTGGGATAGTCGCCGGCTTGCGCCCAGGCCAGCGTGGGCAAGCCCGCAGACAAAAGCGCGCCCGCGCCGATCAACAGTTCACGTCGTTGCATTCCTGGCTCCGTTGAAACTCACGCCGCGTTTCGCAGGCCTTGCAGCATCGCATCATTCACGCCAATGCCGTTCGCTTCGGCACTGCGGCGCAGGGCTTCGCGGCGCGCGCCCGGCAGGCGAACGCCGTCGTCGCTCAGCATTTCGGTGATCAGCACTTCGAGCCGGTCGAGAAAGGCCTCGCGCCCGGCCAGCGCACCGGGGTCGATCACGATGAAGGTCTGGCCGATGCGCGGGCGGTTGCCGGCATCGACGAAGAAACTCGACGCCTCGAAGCCGAACTGCGCGCCGATCAGCGCCGTCACCAGCAACTCGACCACCAGCGCCAGCATCGCGCCCTTGGTCGACGACGCGGCCCCCACGGGCAGCATCGATCCGTCCATGCCGGCCTGCGGGTCGGTGGTGGGCTGGCCGTCCTTGTCGAGCGCCCAGCCCAGCGGAATCGACTGGCCCGCCTTGGCCGCCACCATCAGCTTGCCGCGCGCCACTTCGCTCAGGCTCAGGTCGATCAGCAGCGCGTCGGCGCCACGCCGCGGGAACACCGCGGCCACCGGGTTGGTGCCGAAGATCGCATGCTTGCCACCCGCCGCCGGCATGGCCGCCGGCGAGTTGGCGAAGCCCAGCCCGACCATGCCGGCGTCGGCCACCGCGCGCAAGTGATCGACGACGACGCCGCAGTGGTGGCTGTTGGCCACACCGACGATGGCGATGCCGAATTCGGCTGCGCGGCGGATGGCCTCGGTGATGGCCAGCTCGCAGGCCGCGAAGGCCAGTCCCTCTTGCGCATCGACCACCGCGGCGGCCGCTTTCGATTGCACGACGATCGGTTGCGCCGCGCCGTTCACGCGGCCGTTGCGCAAGTGGGCGCTGTACTGCGCAACGCGACTCAAACCGTGCGATGCCAGGCCTTGGGCTTCGGCCAGCACCAGCGCGCGCGCTGCGGCGTCGGCCATCGCGGCACCCGCACCGGCTTTTTGCAAGGCGGCATACACCAGGCTGCGCGCTTCATGCAGCGTGATCTGCGCCATCAGGAAAGCGCCGCCAGCACGCGCTCGGCGATCATGAACGAGACGCGCTCGTTGGCCTCGGCCGACACGCCCGCGATGTGCGGGGTCAGCACGAGGTTGGGGCAGCCGGCGAACACCGCGCTGACCGGAACCGGCTCCACCGCAAACACATCCAGCGCCGCGCCGCCCAGGTGGCCCGACTTGAGCGCCGACGCCAGCGCGGCCTCGTCCACCACGCCGCCGCGAGCCGTGTTGATGAGCACCGCGCCCGGTTTCATCGCGGCGATGCGCTGCGCGTTGAACAGGTTGCGGGTGGAATCGAGCAAGGGCACGTGCAGGCTGACCACGTCGGCCATCGCCGTCAGCGCCTCCAGGCCGACGCAGCGCACGCCGGTCTGCGCGAACACGGGGTTAGCAGCGTCCACCATCGCGTCGAACGCGACCACCTGCATGCCCATGCCCTGGGCCAGCCTGGCGGTGAGCTGGCCGATGGAGCCGAAGCCGACCAGGCCCAGCGTCTTGCCGGACAGCTCACGCCCATGGCTCAATGCGGTGCGCGGCCATTGGCCGCCCACCACATCGGCGGTGCTTTGATAGGCCCCGCGCAACAGCAGCATCGCGGTGCCGATCACGTACTCGGCCACGCTCAGTGCGTTCGCGCCGGTGGCCGGAATCACCTGCATGCCGCGCGCCTCCGCTGCGGGCACGTCGATGTTGTCGAGCCCGACACCGAGGCGCCCGATCACCTTGCAACGGACCAGCCCGGCCAGCAACCCGCCGCGCACTTGCGTGCGGTTGCGAACCACGATGGCGTCGGCGTTGGCCGCTTCGATCAGCAGGCGCGGCGCATCGTCCACCAACGCCGCGTCGCATAGCACGTCGTGCCGGGCGGCGAGCTGCGCGACGGCGCGCTCGTCCATGAATTCGGTGATGACGATTCGCATGTTGCGGACGCCTCGCTCAGGCGCTCTCGAACAGGCGCGTCAGCACGA
>JANNEI010000456.1:0-1797 GCA_031378565.1 Burkholderiales bacterium | reverse complement strand
CACGCCTTCCTCGCGGGCGCAGCGGCGCGCCATCTCGCGCGAGGCTTCGGCCTCGACCTGGATCACGCCGTCGAGCAGCGCGGTGTGCAGGTTCTTCGGGATGAAGCCGGCACCGATGCCCTGGATCGGGTGCGGGCTCGGCTTGCCGCCGCTGATGACGGGGCTGGCCGTGGGCTCGACCGCAAACACCTTCAGTTGCGGCCACTTCGCTTTCAGCACCTGCGCGCAACCGGTGATGTGCCCGCCGGTGCCCACGCCGGTGATCAAGGCGTCGATGCCGTTCGGGAAGTCGGCCAGGATTTCCAGCGCCGTGGTGCGCACGTGGGCGTCGATGTTGGCCGGGTTGTCGAACTGCTGCGGCATCCACGAGTTCGGCGTCTCGGCCACCAGCTCGGTGGCGCGGGCGATCGAGCCGTTCATGCCCTTCTCGCGCGGCGTCAGCACGAAACTGGCACCGTAGGCCAGCATCAGCCGACGCCGCTCGACGCTCATGCTGTCGGGCATCACCAGCACCAGCTTGTAGCCCTTGACCGCGGCCACCATCGCCAGGCCGACGCCGGTGTTGCCCGAGGTCGGCTCGATGATGGTGTCGCCCGGTTTCAGCGCGCCCGAAGCCTCGGCCGCTTCGATCATGGCCAGCGCAATGCGGTCCTTGATGGAGCCGCCGGGGTTGCTGCGCTCGCTCTTGATGAACACGTTGCGGCCCGGCCCGAACAGCCGGTTGATGCGGACGTGCGGCGTGTTTCCGATGGTCTGCAGGATGGTGTCGGCAAGCATGGTTTTCTCCAGTCGAGGCGCAAATTATGGGCGTGATCTTGCCGTGATAATCGCGCCGATGCACACCCCGCTACAAAACGATTCCTTCCTGCGCGCCTGCTTGCGCCAGCCCACCGAACACACGCCCGTCTGGCTGATGCGACAGGCCGGCCGCTACCTGCCCGAGTACCGCGCCACGCGCGCGAAGGCCGGCAGCTTCATGGGTCTGGCCACCAACACCGACTACGCCACCGAAGTCACGTTGCAGCCGCTGGAGCGTTATGCGCTGGACGCGGCCATCCTGTTCAGCGACATCCTCACCGTGCCCGACGCGATGGGCCTGGGCCTGAGCTTCGCGCTCGGCGAAGGCCCGAAGTTCGCGCACCCGGTGCGCGACGAAGCGGCGGTCGCCAGGCTCGAAGTGCCCGACATGGCGAAGCTGCAATACGTGTTCGACGCTGTCACCTCGATTCGCAAGGCGCTGAACGGCCGGGTGCCGCTGATCGGCTTTTCAGGCAGCCCCTGGACGCTGGCCTGCTACATGGTCGAAGGTGCCGGCTCCGACGACTACCGCCTCGTCAAGACCATGCTGTATTCGCGGCCCGACCTGATGCACCGCATGCTGACCATCAATGCCGAGGCGGTGGCGCTGTACCTGAACACGCAGATCGAAGCCGGCGCGCAGGCGGTGATGATTTTCGACAGCTGGGGCGGCGTGCTGGCCGACGGCGCGTTTCAGCAGTTCAGCCTGGCATACACCAGGCGCGTGTTGCAAAAACTGAAGAAGGAGCACGACGGGCAGCGCATTCCGCACATCGTCTTCACCAAGGGCGGTGGTCTGTGGCTGGAAGAAATGGCCGCCGTCGTTGACAACAGCGGTCCCGACGTGCTGGGGCTGGACTGGACCGTGAACCTGGGCGCAGCGCGTGCCCGCGTGGGCGACCGCGTGGCGCTGCAAGGCAACCTGGACCCGAACGTGCTGTTCGCCGGACCCGAGCAGATTCGCGCCGAAGTGGCGCGCACACTCGCGAGCTTCGGCGC
>JANNEI010000418.1:0-2180 GCA_031378565.1 Burkholderiales bacterium | reverse complement strand
GCGGCGGCGCGTAGTTCGAGCATTTCGGTATTGAATTGATATTCTTCAATGTATGCCGAAATGCTAATTAATACAATGACTTAGGTGTACGGGGATTGGAGAGCGGCTCGTGCTGGTCGATTCCTGTGGAGTTCTGTGGCTGGGCACGAAATTCTCGCGAGACGGGCATTGAGCCCGTCTCACTCGCCGACGCCTGCGCTGGTCGATCCCCGTGCCGGGGCCCCTCGCCCTTCGCTTCGGCGTCTACATCCCCTTGAACAGTCCCGTGAAGCTGCGCGAGACTTCGAGCTTTTCGGGGTGACCTTTCACCGCCACCAGTTGTCGCCCGCGCAGGTCGCGGCTGACGCCTGAGATGGCCTTGGTGTTGACCAGGGTGGAACGGTGAATCTGCCAGAACAGGTTCATGTCCAGCTCGTCGATCAGCTCCTTGATCGGCTTGCGGATCAGTGCCTCGACGCTGGCGGTCTGCACCCGCGTGTACTTTTCGTCGCTGATGAAAAACAGCACGTCCTCGACCGGAATCATCTGGATGTTGACCCCCACCGTGGCCTGGATCCATTGCAGCTTGGGCGGTGGGTTCGGGTTCAGCTGGCGGCTCAGCGTTTGCAGCAACTGCTGCATCTGCGGCGTGTGCGCGGGCAGTGGCGCATCGGTGGCATCGACGGCCGCGCCCTGCGCCGCCGAGGCGGCGTTTCGCGCTGCCATGCGCTGGCGGATGCGGCCCACGGTGACGGCCAGACGCTCGCGCTCGGCCGGCTTGAGCACGTAGTCGACCACGCCTTGCTCGAAAGCCTCGACCGCATACTGGTCATAGGCAGTGATGAAGACGATCTCGCAACCCGGCCAGCCGTCGCTGCCCTCGTCGTCGAAGGTCGGCAGCTGCGCAATCTGCTGTGCGGCCTCGACGCCGGTCAGGCCGGGCATGCGGATGTCCAGGAAGACGATGTCGGGATGCTGCTGCTGCGTGAGCATGACCGCCTCGGTGCCGTTGCGGGCTTCGGCCACGATCTCCAGTTCGGGCCAGACCTCGGCCAGGCGGGCGCGCAACTGCTCGCGCATCAGGCGTTCGTCGTCGGCAATCAGGGCGCGCAGGTTCATCGTGAAATAACCGTCGGTTCAGACGCCGGATTCGAGCGCCGCAGCCACCACCACAGCCCCCACACCGCCGCGGCCGCCAGCAGCAGCGGCGACACGATGACGGCGAGCACGCCGGCCACCAGCAGCACCACCAACCCCAGCACGATCACGCCCAGCAGCAGCGGCAGTGCGATGCCCAGCAGGATGACTGCCGGCACCACCAGCAGCGCGGTGGTGGCCATCAGCCAGTGCCCGACATGGCGGGGCGGCAAAAAAACTTCTTCACCGTCGATGACGATGTGGGCCGAGCCGTCGAACACGCCCCACAACAGCCAGGCTGCCAGCGCGCCTGCCGCGGTCAGCACCGCCAGCACCAGAACGGCCAGCAGCACCGGGGTCAGCCGGCGCGAGGCGCGTGATGTGGAAAGACTCATGCGGACACTCCTTCGGGCGAGGTGGATTTGTAGGGCACGGTGATGGTCACCGCGGTGCCGCCACCAGGATTCTCGGCCACCGTGAGCGTCGCGCGGCTTCCATAAAGCAGTTGCAGCCGCTCGCGGATGTTGCTCAGGCCGATGCCGGTGCCGGCTGTCGCAGCTTTCTGTTGTGACGCCGCAAAGCCGAGGCCGGTGTCGGCCACCGTCACTGCCAGTCGGCCATGCACGATCTCGGCCGACACAGACAGCCTGCCGCCTTCGGCCTTCGGCTCCAGCCCGTGTTTGATGGCGTTCTCGACCAGGCTCTGCAACATCATCGGCGGGAACTCGGCCGACAGCAGGCCCTCGCTGACGCGGATCTCGGTGTGCAGCCGCTCTTCCATGCGCACCTTCAGAATTTCGAGGTAAGGGCGGATCACGCTCATCTCGCGGCCGAGGTCGCGCGTGCCCTGCGCATTGGCCTCGCGCATCGTGGGCATGCTGGCGCGCAGCAGCGCGATCAGGTTCTTCTGCATCCTGCTGGCGCGCGGCGGGTCGGTCTCGATCAGGTGGTCGATGCTGGCCAGCGTGTTGAACAGGAAGTGCGGCTCCACCTGCGCCTGCATGGCGGCCATGCGGGCTTCGATCACCTGGCGCTTGAGCGCTTCCGACTCGGCCATTTCGGTG
>JANNEI010000377.1:0-5155 GCA_031378565.1 Burkholderiales bacterium | reverse complement strand
GGGACCGAAGACGATCATCCTCGCGTCCTTCTTGTCGACCACGGCGAACGGCTTGCCGTTGTTGTCGCGCGAATCGACGACCCACTGCGCGAGGTAGCGTGCGTCCGCCGACGCAGGCGTTTCGCCAAAATCCACGCGGTGCGCCGGGCGCTCGGCGGCACCTGCGGCACCTGTGGCACCTGTGGCACCTGTGGCATTCGCGGCATGGCACGCCGACGCGCACGCCCAGGCCAATGCAATGGCGACACGCGCACCGCGCAACACGATCATGGAAGACCCCCGACCACAGATTTTTTGGAGCGCAAACCGATCGATTCGCGCACGCCCCCGTGCATCGACATCGACGCCCCGATGCTAGGCGCGCGGGCGAATTCGAGCTGCACAGAGTTCGCGCAAAACGCACGCATTCGCGACGCTGCGCCTCGCGGCGCGGTGCGGTGCGATCGAACCGGTCAGCCGAGGTCGGTTTTCGCGAACGCGATCAGGTGGTCCATCTCAAGGCGGATCCCGATCGCCTCGCCGATCACGTGGTTGTGGTGCGACGGCACCATCGACAGCACACGCGTGCCGCTGCGCAGTTGCAGCGTGTACAGGATTTCCGCCCCCTTGAACGCCTTGTGCAGCACGGTGGCCTGCACCGGGCTGGCGTCGTCGTGCACCACGTCGTCGGGGCGCAGCAGCACGTCGACTCGGCTGCCGGTGGCGCACAGCGTGCCGTCGTTGGCGAAGTGGATCGGCGCTTCGGCATCCACCTCGCCGATCTCGATGCTCAAGCGCTGCGGCTGCAGCACGGTGCCCTGAACGAACACGCCTTGCCCGACGAAGTCGGCCACGAAGCGATTGGCCGGTCGGTGGTACAGGTTGTAGGCGCTGTCGAGCTGCTGGATGCGGCCCTCGTTCATCACCGCAATCTCGTCGGCCATGGCGAAGGCCTCGTGCTGGTCGTGCGTGACGAACACCGCCGTGGTGCCGCGGGCTTTCAGGATGCCGCGCACCTCGGCCGCCAGTTGTTCGCGCAGCTCCACGTCGAGGTTGGAAAACGGCTCGTCCAGCAGCAGCAGCCGCGGCTGCGGTGCCAGCGCGCGCGCCAGCGCCACGCGTTGCTGCTGGCCGCCCGACAGCTCGTGCGGATAGCGCTGGGCGACGGCACCCAGGTTGACGGTGTCCAGCAATTGGTGCACGCGCTCGCGGTCCGCCGGCCTGCGGGCGGTGCCGAAGGCCACGTTGCGCTCCACCGTCAGGTGCGGGAACAGCGCGTAGTCCTGAAACACCATGCCGATGCGGCGTTGCTCGGCAGGCACATGCCGGCCGGGGCCGCTGGCCACCTCGCCGCCGATGCGGATCTCACCGGCGGTCAGCCGTTCGAAGCCGGCAATGCAGCGCAGCACCGTGGTCTTGCCGCAACCCGAGGGGCCGAGCAGGCAGCAGATGGCACCGGATTGCAGCGACAGATTCAGGCCGTTCACCGTGGCGCGTTGGCCGTAGCTGTGGTGGATGCCGTTGAGGGCGAGGACGGGGGCGTCTGTGGGATGCATGCGCTGAGTTCGGGCCGTTCGCGGGCGGGTCACCCGCGGAAGAATCGTCGAGCTGCGCACCTTACACTCTTTACGAACAACTCTCATTTGCGTGCAGCCGCATCCGGCGCTGCGCGATGAGCGTCATCTGCTTTCGCCATCTCCCCCGCCATCTCCCCTTGCCGTGCCCTGCTCGTCGCCACGATGACACTCGCCGCTTCCCCTGCCGCCACCGCGCCGCCCACCGTGCGTGGTGCTGCGTTCAGGCGCGGCAACTGGCTGACCTGGCTGGCCGTGGTCATCGCAGCAGCCGTGGCGCTGCCGGTGGTCTCGGTGGGCAGCAACGTCTTCAGCGGCGGCACTGCGGGCACCTGGTCGCACATGGCCTCCACGGTGCTGCCCGACTACGTCCGCACCACGCTGTGGCTGTGCGCCGGCGTGGGCACGCTGACGGTCGTGCTCGGCGTCGGCACGGCGTGGCTGGTGACGCATTTCGAGTTCCCGCTGCGCCGCAGTTTCGACTGGCTGCTGGTGCTGCCACTGGCGATGCCGGCCTACGTGATGGCCTACACCTACACCGACCTGCTGCAGTTCGTCGGGCCGGTTCAAACGTGGCTGCGCGAGACGATGAACTGGACCCGCGCCGACCACCGCTTCCCGGACGTGCGCTCGCTCGGCGGCGCGGTGCTGATGTTCGGCTCGGTGCTGTACCCGTACGTCTACATGCTGACGCGCAGCGCCTTCCTGGAGCGTGGCGGCGGCGTGATGGAGGCCGGCCGCTCGCTCGGCCTGTCGCCGTGGAAAAGCTTCTTGCGCGTTTCGCTGCCTATGGCGCGGCCGGCCATCGCCGCGGGCGTGGCGCTGGCGCTGATGGAGACGCTGGCCGACTACGGCACGGTGTCGTACTTCGCGGTGCAGACCTTCACCACCGGCATCTACCGCGCCTGGTTTTCGCTGGGCGACCGCGTGGCCGCCGCGCAATTGGCGATGTGCCTGCTCGGCTTCGTCGTGCTGCTGCTGGCGCTGGAGCGCGGTTCGCGCGGGCCGGCGCGTTTTCACGGCAGCGGCCTGCGCCGCCACCCGCCGCGTGGCGCGGCGTTGCGCGGGCTGCGGGCCTGGTCGGCGGTGACGTTTTGCGCGCTGCCGCTGCTGGCCGGTTTCGTGATTCCCTGCGGCGTGTTGCTGCACTTGGCGGTGACCGCAGGCGACGCGCAGTTCGGTGTGCGCTTCTTCGAGCTGGCGGGCAACAGCATCGTGGTGGCGGGGCTCACGGCCGGCCTGGCGGTGCTGCTGGCGCTGCTGGTGGCCTACGCGCGGCGCCTCGACCCGCGCCCGCTGACGCGCGCCGCGCATTGGGCGGTCGGGCTGGGTTATGCGCTGCCCGGTTCGGTGATCGCGGTGGGCGTGCTGATTCCTCTGGCGCGGCTCGACAACTGGCTGGCCGTCGCGCTGCGTTCAGCCTTCGGCTGGGAGACCGGCCTGTTGCTGACCGGCAGCATCGCCGCGCTGGTGTTCGCGTGCCTGGTGCGCTTCATGACCGCCGCGTTGCAGACCGTCGATTCGGCCCTGCACCTGGTCACGCCACACATGGACGACGCGGCGCGCAGCCTGGGGCTCACGCCGGCGCGCAGCCTGCGCCGGGTTCACCTGCCGCTGCTGCGGCGCGGCCTGCTGACGGCCGGCCTGCTGGTCTTCATCGACGTGATGAAGGAGTTGCCGGCCACGCTGGTGATGCGCCCGTTCAACTTCGACACGCTGGCGACGCAGGCCTACACGCTGGCGTCGGACGAGCGGCTGGCCGAGGCGTCGACCGCGTCGCTGGCCATCGTGGCGGTGGGGTTGCTGCCGCTGATTGTTCTGTGCCGGCAGATTGCCAGGGACCGGCACCGAAGCTGAAGAAACTCAGCGCCAGCCGGCCCGGTCGAACGCCTTTTGCGCTGCCGCGGTGTTCGGTGCCCATTTCTCGATCGGCATCTCGTCGGCCTTGAACGGCCCCAGCGCGTCGAGCGCCGGGTTCTTCACCTGCACCGACTTGACCACCGGCCATTCGTTGTTGCCGTCGGCGAAATAGACCTGCGCGGAGTCGCTGGTCAGGTACTCCAGAAAACGCACCGCGTTGGCACGGTTCGGTGCCGTCTTGATGACGCCCGCGCCCGACACATTGACGTGCGTGCCCCAGGTCTTCTGGTTCGGCCACACCACCCCCAGCGAACGCATTGCCTTCACGTCATCCGGGTTGGTGGACCGCATCATGCGGGCCACGTAGTACGTGTTCGACAGCGCCACGCCGCATTCACCGGCAGCCACTGCCTTGATCTGGTCGGTGTCGCCGCCCTTGGGCGATCGTGCGAAGTTGGCGACCAGGCCGCGCGCCCATTCTTCGGTCTTGGCTTCGCCGTCGTGGGCGATCATCGCCGCGCCCAGCGACAGGTTGTACGGGTGTGCACCCGAGCGCACGCAGACCTGGCCCTTCAGCGCGGGGGCCGCCAGCGATTCATAGGTCGGCACCGCCTCGGGCTGGAGCGCCGACTTGTTGTAGACGATGACGCGGGCGCGGGTCGAAAACGCCAGCCAGCTCGGCGTGCGCAGGTTGGCCGGCACACGGTCTTGCAGCGTCTTCTAGACGACCGGCTGGAACAGGCCGGCCTTGTCCGCCAGCTCCAGGCGCGACGCGTCCACGGTGATCAGGATGTCGGCCGGGCTGCTCGCGCCTTCGTTCCGGATGCGCTCGACCAGCTCTTCTTCCTTGCCTTCGATCCGGTTGATCCTGATGCCGGTTTCCTTCGTGAAGTTGGCGTACATCGCTTCGTCGGTCTGGTAGTGACGCGCCGTATAGATGTTGACCACCTGCTGCGCCTGCGCCGTGGCGGCAGCGCCGAAGACGAGCATGCAAGTGCCGAGCGTTTGGGCAATTCGATTCATGATGAAAGGCATCGAGCCTGAGCGATTGGGACAGGCGCAGATGTTAACAGGAATAATTCTCATTGAGATCGTGAAAGACGGCGATCGCGCAGCCCGCTCTGCGCACAACCACTCCTTCGTGCCAGACTTCGCCCTGGCTCCATTCCATTCCCACCGCCATGCTGACCGTCAACAAGCTTCTGCCTCAAGGCCACGGCCTGAGCCCTGTGTTGCTCAAACGCGCCGCCGCCGTCGTGCTGGACTGGGACACGCGACAGAAAAGCCGCTTCGACACCGAAGACTCGCAGGGTCGCCACCTGGGCGTGTTTCTGCCGCGCGGCACGGTGGTGCGCGGCGGCGATGTGCTGGTGGCTGAAGACGGCTCGCTGGTCAAGGTGATTGCCACGCCGCAGCCGGTGCTGGTGGTGCGCACCTGCCCGCACGACGGCAGCCCGAGCGACCTGGTGCGTGCCGCTTACCACCTGGGCAACCGGCATGTGCAGCTGGAGCTTCAGGCCGACCTGCTGCAACTCGAACCCGACCACGTGCTGGCCGACATGCTGCGCCAGATGCACCTGGTCGTGACCGAAGAACTCGCGCCGTTCGAGCCCGAGGCGGGTGCGTATGCGGCCGCTGGCCAGGACCACGGACACGATCATGGCCATGGCCATGTGCATGCGCATCCGGATGCACATGCTCACGACCACGCGCACGACCGCGCGCCGGCAGCGCAACGCAAG
>JANNEI010000314.1:0-3170 GCA_031378565.1 Burkholderiales bacterium | reverse complement strand
GAACTGCTGTTTCTCGACGAGCCGACCGCCGGCCTCGACCCGGTCAGCGCGGCCGGCGTGGACGTGCTGGTGCGCAAGCTGCGCGACCTGTTCGGCCTGACCATCGTGATGATCACGCACGACCTCGACCTGCTGTGGCAGGTGGCCGACCGCGTTGCCGTGCTGGCCGATGGCACGGTGCAAGGCGTGGGCTCGATGGCCGAGCTGTCGCGCATGGAAAAGCCGGCCATCCGGCAATTCTTCGACGGCCCGCGCGCGCGTGCGGCCGCGGTTCAGAACACTGAAACAACCGGGAGGTCCGCATCGAAACCAAGGTGAACTACACGGCGGTCGGCGCGTTCGTGCTGTTGCTCGGCGCGGTGCTGATCGGCGTGGTGCTGTGGCTCGCGTCGGGCGGTGACCTGCAGAAAAAGGTCGACCTGTATCTGGCCATCGAGGAAGAGTCGGTGGCGGGCCTGAACCTGAACGCGCCGGTCAAATACAACGGTGTCGATGTGGGCAAGGTGCGCAGCATCCAGCTCGACCCGGGCAACCCCGAACGCGTGTGGCTGACCTTCGCGATCGAGCGCGGCACGCCGATCAAGGTCGACACCGTCGCCGTGTTGAAGACACAGGGGCTGACCGGCATCGCCTACGTTGAACTGGGCGGCGGTGCGCGCGATTCGCCGCCGCTGCTGGCGTCGGCACCGGGCGAGTACCCGGTGATTCGCACCAAGCCCTCGCTCAGCGCCCGATTGGAGAACGTGCTGACCACCGTGCTGGCCAAACTCGACAACACGTCGAGCAACATCAACGCCGTCCTCAGCGAAGAAAACCGGCTTGCCTTGAAGAGTGCATTGGCCGACATTGCCTCGGTGTCGCGCACGATTGCCGGACGCAACACCACGCTGGACGAAGGCATCACCAGCGCGGCGCGCGCCTTCGCGAACACCGCCCGCGTGACGGCGCAACTGACCCCGGTCATCGAGCGCATCGGCCGTAGCGCCGCCGCGGTCGAAAAGATGGGAAACGAGGCCGCCATCGCCAGCGCGAACGCGGGCCGGACGGTCGAGTCGGTCGGTGCCGACGTGAAGGGTTTCACGGCCGAGGCACTGCCGGAACTGCAACGCCTGCTGGGCGAGTTGAATGTGCTGTCGACCTCGCTGAGGCACTTGAGCGAGCAGACCGAGCGCAATCCGACCGGCCTGTTGTTCGGCCGCAGCCCGGTGCCCGACGGGCCGGGAGAATCATCACCAGGGCCAGGCAAACCATGAACAGATTGTGTTGGGTGCGCTGGCTCTGGCTGTGTGCGGCGGGTGCAACGGGCGCGGTGCTGGCGCTGGGCAGTGGATGCAGTTCGCTGCTGCCGAAACCACCGCCGCAGCCGGCCTTCTATTCGCTCGGTGGCGCACGGGCCGTGCCGCCGGCGGCACGGCCAACAGCGCCAGCCATGTCCACGGTGTTGCCGCAGGCACCGACGCTGATCGTCAACCCGCCGCGGGCCGCCAGCGGCTTCGACAGCCAGCGGATGATCTATCAGCGCCAGGCCTATCAGGTCGAGTACTTTGCGCACAGCGAGTGGGTCGACACACCGGCGCGCATGCTGGCCCCGT
The DNA here is from genome assembly GCA_031378565.1 of Burkholderiales bacterium. Lineage (GTDB taxonomy): Bacteria > Pseudomonadota > Gammaproteobacteria > Burkholderiales > Burkholderiaceae_C > JANYJJ01. The sequence goes on along the minus strand of JANNEI010000314.1, from coordinate 1,578 downwards.
TGATCGTCGCTGCAGTGGAAAGCGCCGGCGCATTTCGGGCCGTTGTGCCGACGCCGAGTGCTGCGGCCGGCGACATGCGGCTGGAGACCGAGATCGTTCGCTTGCAACAAATCATCGACGGCCCGCCCAGTCGCGTGCGCTTCACGCTGCGCGCCTACCTGGTGGACAACGCGACGCGCCAGGTGATGGCGCGACGCGAGTTCGATGAAACAGTGGCCGCGGCCAGCGACGACCCTGCCGGTGGCGTGGACGCCGCCAATCGGGCGGTGCAGGTGGTGCTCGACCGGCTGGCGATCTTTTGCACGGATGCGGCTGCAACATGGCAGCGCCCCGCGACCGACACCCGACAGCGCGGCAACACCGGTCGGTTCTGAATTTCAAGGAGCAAGCCATGTACAAGCGACTGCTGGTGCCGGTGGACGGTGCCGAACTGAGCGTGCGCGCCATCGAGCAGAGCATCGAACTGGCACGCCAACTCGGCGCGGCCATCACCGGATTTGTGGCCGAGCCGCTGGCCCCCGTGCCGAACGAAGCGACCGGCCGCGCGGCTATTGGCGAGACGCTGAGCGTGGAGGAGTTGCGCGGTGCCGAGCACGCACAGGTTCTGCTCGGCCGATTCGAAAAGCAGGCAAGCGCGGCAGGCGTTTCCTTCGAAGGCCACTACACACAGTCGCAGCACATCGGCAAGGCCATCACCGAGGCCGCCGAGCTTTACCACTGCGACATGATCGTGATGGTCACCCACGGCCGTGGACGCCTCGGCAAGCTGCTGCTCGGCTCGCACACGAAGGACGTGCTGTCGCGCAGTTCGGTGCCGCTGCTGGTACTGCACTGACCGGACACGGGATCGGGTTTCCCGGTCGCCACGCGCGCGGTGGCGGCAGTCGCCCCAGCAGCGGCAGTGCGTTGGGCTCGGGCTCGATCGGCGTTGCTGATCCCGGGCTTGTGGTGCACCGGCGCGGCCCCATGTGTCGGGTTCGCGGCCTGCCCGTTCGGGCAGGTTCGACCTGTCCGGTCGGCGGTGGCGCGATGTCGCCGCGCCGCGCACGATGGCGCTTTCACCTTGCGTCCGCGCCCTGCCCTCATGAACAACCTGCCCGCTACAGCATCCTTGCCCGATACCGTGGAACGACTGGCCGCCTCGGTGGTCGGCGTGGTCACCCGCCGTCACGCCGGCTCCGGCGTGTTGTGGCGCAGCGGGTGCGTGGTGGCCAGCGCGTCGGCGCTGTGGCGTGCGTCGAGCGTGTCGATCGTGCTGCCCGACGGAGAACAGGTGAATGGCGAAGTGCGCGGCGTCGACGGCGGCACCGACCTGGCGGCAGTGACGTTCGCGAGCGGTGACGTGCCGGTCGTCGAACATGCTGCAGGCCCTGCGCAACGGGTCGGTGACTTTGTTTTCGCCGTGGGGCGCGAGCCATCGGGTCTGGTGCAGGCGAGCTTCGGCCATGTCGGCTCGGTGGGCGGCGAATGGCGCACCTGGCGCAGCGGCCTCGTCGACCGATTGATCCGGCTCGACGGCGGTTTGTATCCGGGGCTGCAAGGCGCGCTGGTCGCCGATGCGTCGGGGCGGGTGCTGGG
>JANNEI010000129.1:0-11525 GCA_031378565.1 Burkholderiales bacterium | reverse complement strand
TCGCGAAAGAACGAGGTCAGGTTGGTGGTCAGCGCATTGACGAAGCACTGCCACTCCGGTGCGCCGGCCGCACGGCTGCCGTCCTCCAGACTTTGCAGGTAGCTGGCGAACGAGGTGTGCCCGGTCTGGCGCAGGCGGCGCGACAGGCGGCTGTAGACCATCGCCTGCTTGGCACCGTTCAGGCTGATGCCGGCGTGCGCATGAATCAGGTGGCGCACCCGCTCGTAGTCGGCGGGCTCGAAGCCGAACTCGAACGCGCTGCCACCCGTTGCAGCGCCGGCCGGCACCGGCTTCGGCCGGCGGGCATCCGCGACACTTGGGAAGACAACGCTCATGCAGGCTCCGCGAGTGACCACGCACCCCGACCCCGGGTTATCGGCCCGCATTGCGTGGTGTTGAGCACACCGGCAGCGGCGTGGTGTTAAGCCACACCGCAGCCGCGTGGTGTTGAGCCACGCCTCGGCGCTCGGCCCGGCCCGGTGCGCCGAACTGGCCTTGCAAAGCGCATCACTTCCACCGGCTGCACTGCGCTGCTGCGCCTAGACTGCACACGCAAACACCTTGCCCCGCCGTGTCCCAGCCCGATCCCAACGACATCGTCCCTGCCAGCGCCCTGCGCCTGCAATCCGCCCTGCAGCTGCTGCAGCTGGCGGGGCACGCGATGCCCGACGCGGCCCTTCCCGGCTCGCCGGAATGGTTGCAGGCGGTGATCGACGGGCTGTGCGATCTGTCCAGCCGCGACGCGCTGACCGGCCTGGCGAACCGGCGTCAGTTCGAGCTGACGCTGGCGCGCGAGATCGACCGCGTGGCGCGCGCCGGTGAACCGGCCCTGGTGCTGATGGCCGACATCGACCACTTCAAGCGCGTCAACGACAGCCACGGCCACCCGGCCGGCGACCAGGTGCTGAAGTCCGTCGCGCAAACGCTGCTCGACTGTGTGCGGCCGATGGACACGGTGGCGCGCTTCGGCGGCGAAGAGTTCGCCATCATCCTGCCCAACTGCCCGAGCGCCTTCGGCCAGGCGGTGGCCGAGCGGGTGCGCCGCAAGGTCGAACTGCGGCCGGTCAGCCTGGCCGGCGGCGTGCAAGTGAATGTCACGATCAGTCTGGGCGGGGCATTTGCGCCGCAGTGGGTTCGCTCGTCGGCGGCGCTGTGGGTCGAGCGCGCCGACCGCCAGCTCTACCTCGCCAAATCCAGCGGCCGCAATCGGGCCTGCCTGGAGCAGCCGGCGGTCTCGCACGTGAGTGCCGAAGAAAAGGGCCTGTTGTTCGGCACGTCTCAGTTTCAGGATCTCGAATGACCTCGCCCGATTCCGCCCGTCTGCCGGGCCCGCGCGCCCGCATCACCGCAGTCACCAGCGGCAAGGGCGGCGTGGGCAAGACCTTCATGTCGGCCAACCTGGCGGCCGCCTTGGCGCAGCGCGGTGAGCGCGTGCTGGTGCTCGACGCCGACCTCGGGCTGGCCAACCTCGACGTGGTGCTGAACCTGTTCCCGAAGATCACGCTGCACGATGTGTTCACCGGCAAGGCCGCGCTCGACGACGCCGTGCTGGCCGCCCCCGGCGGCTTCTGGGTGCTGCTGGCCGGCTCGGGGCTGGTCGAGTATTCCCGCCTGACGCCCGAGTTGCGCGATCAGTTGCTGGACGCGGTGGAAACCCTGGCACCGCGCTTCGACCGCATCATTCTGGACACCGGTGCCGGCATCTCCGACGTGGTGCTGTTTGCCGTCTCGCTGGCCGACGAGGTGCTGGTGGTGACCACTCCCGAGCCGACCTCGCTGACCGACGCCTACGCCACCATCAAGGTGCTGGCGGCGCAGCAGCAGCGCCGCCACATATTGCTGGTGGTGAACCAGGTCACGCGGATGGGCGATGGCCGCGTGATTCGAGGGCAATTGCAGCAGGTGGTCGACCGCTTCGTGACGCCGCTGTTGCAAGACCCTGCCACGCCGTTGAAGCTCGACCTGCTGGGCGACGTGCCCACCGACGCGGTGGTGCGTGAGGCGGTTCAGCGCCGCCAGTTGCTGATGGAGATCCTGCCCGGCAGCGAGGCCGCCAAGGCCGTCTGCGCGATTGCCGACAAGCTCAGGGCGTGAGCCACAGGGTGCCGCATCCGAAGCCGGAGCACCCTGCCAAAACATCGGCGCTGACTGCGGCGGCAAGCCGATGAGCCCGTCAGCGATGCAGCCGGCTCGGTAGACTCGCGAACCGCGCCATCACGCGCCCCGATCCAGAAGGTTTCAGATGTCCGCACTGCCCAAACCCAGCCCGCACCGACGGCTTGCGAGCCCGTCTGAATGATCGCCGGCATTCCGGAGCGGCTGCAGCACTTCGAGCCCACGCACACCGAGGCGCTGCGCCGCATCGACGCGCTGCACCCGGCGCGCTATGCGCTGAGCCGCAACGCACTCGACGGCGCGGTCAGCGGCCTGTCTCCCTACTTCACGCACGGCGTGGTGGGTCTGCGCCAGGCGGTGGCCCGGGTGGTGCAGGGGCACCGGCTGAACTTCGACGACAAGCTGATGTTCGAGTTCGCGTGGCGCGAGTTCTTCCACCACGTGTGGAGCCGCCAGGGTGACCAGGTGATGCGCGACTTGCGGCCCGCCAACCTGTGGCCCGGCGCGTATGCAACCGAGTTGCCGGCCGACATCCGCGAAGGCCGCACCGGCGTGCCGGCGATCGATGCCGCGGTGCGCCAGCTGTACGCCACCGGCTACCTGCACAACCATGCGCGCATGTGGTTGGCCAGCTACGTGGTTCACCTGCGCAAGGTGCACTGGCGCGCCGGTGCCGATTGGTTGTACGGCCACCTGCTGGACGGCGACGTTCCCAGCAACCACCTGAGCTGGCAGTGGGTGGCCGGCACGTTTTCCAGCAAGCCGTATCTCTTCAACGCCGACAACGTGGCCCGGTACGCGCCGAAGCAAGGCTTCGAGGCCTGGGCGTCGAAGGGCAGCGTCATCGACCAGGGCTACGACGAACTCGACCGCATCGCTCGCAGCGCGGCCGATGTCGGCGCGCAGCCCGGCCGGCACGCGCCGGTTGCCGAACCGCCGTTGATGGCCGCGCCGCCGGCCGACATTGTGCTGCCGGCGTTCAGCGGCAAGCCCTGGGGCCAGCGCAGCATCGAGCTGGTGCACCCCTGGGCGATGAGCGAACGCAGCAGCGCGGGCAACGCTTCTGGCTCCGGGCCGGTGGGTGCGTGGCGGCTCGGTGTGGTCCATTTGCCGGCGCATGCGGCGCTGCCGTGGAGCGAGGCGCGCTGGCGCTGGGTGATGCAGCGGCTGCTGCAGGTCAGCGACGCGGTGGTCGTCGGCGATGTGTCCGTGCTGCGTGTGCCCGGCCACGGGCAGACCACCACCAGCGCCGCGCCGATGCCCGCCTACCGCGCGGCGCTGCAAGCCGTCGCCGAGGTGGCCGCCGCGCCTCGTTTGCTGATCAATCCGCAGGAGCCGTGCCGGTCCTTCAGCACCTTCTACGAACAGGTGAAGCGACAATCACGCTCCCTGTCGGCCCTGTTGAACGGAGAGCTTTCTTGAGTGGTGTCGCGCTGAGTTCGCCCGATGTTCGCGCCCTGCGCCTGGGCTACGCCGGCCTGCTGCCTTTTGTGCTGGGTGCCGCGCTGACCTGGATCGTGCGGGCCGATGCGCACCCGTATGTGGCGGCCGCGCTGTCGGCCTATGCCGCGGTGATCGTCTCGTTTCTGGGCGGCATTCACTGGGGGCTGGGCTTTCGTGCGCAGCCGGCGTCAGCGTCGCTGTTCGTGTGGGGTGTCGTGCCCTCGCTGACCGCCTGGGTGGCCGTGGTGATGCCCCCATACGCCGGTCTGGTGGTGCACGGTGTGGCGCTGATCGTCTGCTACGCGGTGGACCGCCGGGTCTACCCTTTGCACGGCGCAGCGGCCTGGCTGACCTTGCGCTTTCGTTTGACCGTGGTCGCCAGCCTGAGCTGCTTTGTCGGCGCGGCGGGCAGCTGAACTTCAATTCCCATGCACCGATGATCACTCACCGCATCGCCATCGAAGACGCGCACGCGCACCTGTTCCGCGTCACGCTCAGCGTACCCCGACCCGCCGCGCGGCAGCGCATCAGCCTGCCGGTGTGGATTCCGGGCAGCTACCTGGTGCGTGAGTTTGCCCGCCACCTGTCCGGCATGACGGCCGCTCAGGGCAGGCGCGCGCTGCCCGTCGAGCAGCTGGACAAGGCAACCTGGCGGGTCGAATGCACGGGCCGCTCGGCACTGGTGGTCAGCTACCTCGTGTACGCCTTCGACACCTCGGTGCGCGCCGCGTTCCTGAATGCGCAGCGCGGCTTCTTCAACGGCACCAGCGTGTTCCTGCGCGTCGAAGGGCGCGAGGCCGAGCCGCAGCGCATGGAACTGCGCGCGCTGCCGGACGGCTGGCAAGCCGCCACCGCGATGCGTTCGGTCAAGGTCGATTCGGCGGGCCGCGGCGTGTACGAGGCCGACGACTACGACGAGCTCGTCGACCACCCGGTGGAGCTGGGCACGTTCTGGCGCGGCCACTTCAGCGCGCAAGGCGTGCCGCACGAGTTCGTCGTGTCGGGCGCGCTGCCCGACTTCGACGCTGCGCGCCTGCTGGCCGATGCGCAGCGCATCTGCGAAGCCGAGATCCGTTTCTGGCATGGCGGCAAGAAGCCGCCGCACGCGCGCTATGTCTTCATGCTGAACACGGTGGACGACGGCTATGGCGGGCTGGAGCATCGCAACAGCACCGCGCTGATCGCCGCGCGGCGCGACCTGCCGCAACGCGGCCGGCCCGAATGCGCCGACGGCTACATCGAGCTGCTGGGCCTGATCAGCCACGAGTATTTCCACACCTGGAACGTGAAGCGCCTGAAGCCGCGCGAGTTCGAGCCGTACGACTACACGCAGGAGAACTACACCGATCTGCTGTGGTTCTTCGAGGGCTTCACCTCGTACTACGACGATCTGCTGATGCTGCGCGCCGGGCTGATCGACGAAGCGCGCTACCTCGGCCTGCTGGGCAAGGCGGTCAGCGGCGTGTTGAGCATGCCGGGGCGCAAGGTGCAGAGCGTGGCGCAGTCCAGTTTCGATGCCTGGGTCAAGTACTACCGCGCCGACGAAAACACGCCCAATGCCACCGTCAGCTACTACGCCAAGGGCTCGCTGGTGGCGCTGGCGCTGGACCTGACGCTGCGCTGCGCCGGCACCGGTTCGCTCGACCAGGTGATGCGCCTGCTGTGGCAGCGCGGGGGTGCTGGCGTGAACAGCATTCCCATCACCGAGGCCGACGTGCTGCAGGCGCTGCGGCAGGTGGCGGGCCGGTCGATGGCGAATGAGCTGCAAGCCTGGGTGCACGGCACCGACGACCTGCCGCTGCAACCGCTGCTGCAACGCCTGGGCGTGCACTGGAAGCCGCAGGCGGCCACGCTGGCGCAGCGGCTGGGCGTGCGCGTGAGCGAAAGCGCGTTGACCGGCGCGCGCATCACCCACGTGCTGCGCGGCGGTGCGGCCGAGCGCGCCGGCATGTCGGCCGGCGACGAACTGCTGTCGCTCGACGGCTGGCGCGTGCGCCGTGTGGACGATGCGCTGCGGCTTGTCGCACCCGGCCAGACCGGCCGCTGGCTGGTGTCGCGCGACCAGCGCGTGATCGAGCTGCCCATGGCGTGGCCGGTGGATTCGGACGCGCTCGGCAGCGTCAGCCTGGTGGTCGACGCCAAGCCGGCGCGCGCGGCGTTGGCGCTGCGCAAGGCATGGCTCACCGGCTGATCCCCGCACCCGCAGCCAGCTCGGTCTTGCAGCCTCGGCAGCGCTGGGTGGGGGCCGTGGCCCTGGTGCTGGCGGTGGCCGCGATGCATGCCTGGGTGGGCGGTCAGATCGCGCAGCGCATGGACGACTTCAGCCTGGCTGCGAGCATGCCGGCGCGCATCGAAGTGGCCTACGTGCGCGAAATGGAGCCGGCGGCACCGCCAGCCGTGGCCCCTGCGCCAGCAGCGCCGCCTGCGCCAGCGCGCGCAGTTCGCAGCCCGAAAGCCGGCGTGCCGAAAATTGCCGACCCGGCAGCCTCGGCACCTGCGCCTTCGGTGGTCGAGGAAGCCCCCGCCAGCGTGGCGCCAGTGCCGCCGGTGCCACCGGTGCCCGAGCCGCTACCGCCCAAGCCTGTGCTGGCCGAGACGAACATCGAGCCGCTCGTGGTGAACGCCGAGGCAGCGCTGTCGGCGGCATCCGCGCCTGCCATTCCGGGCGCGGCAGCCGGGCAGTTCGCCTGGCCCGGATCGACCCGCCTCAGCTACGCGCTCACCGGCAACTACCGCGGCGAGGTCAATGGCAGTGCGCAGGTCGAATGGGTTCGCGTGGGATCGCGCTACCAGGTGCACCTGGACGTGCTGGTCGGCTTGGCAATCGCGCCGCTGATCACGCGCCGGATGAGCAGTGAAGGGCAGATCGTGGCCGATGGCCTGGCACCGGAACGCTACGACGAAGACACCAAGATAATGTTCCGCGACCGGCGTCGACTGACCATGCGCTTCGAGCCCGACGCGATCGTGATGGCCAACGGCCAGCGTCAGGAACGGCTGGCCGGGGTGCAGGACACCGCCAGCCAGTTCGTGCAGCTCAGCTACCTGTTCAGCGTGAAGCCCGAGTTGCTGGTGGTGGGCGGGGCGGTGGAGGTGCCGCTGGCGCTGGCGCGCAAGGTGGACCGGTGGATCTACGACATCACCGAGCAGCAGCTGCTGAACACACCGTTCGGCGCGGTCGATTCATTCCACCTCAAGCCGCGCCGCGCGGCACCTTCGGGCGGCAACGAATTGACAGCCGAGATCTGGATTGCGCCCAGCCTGCAGTACCTGCCCGCACGCATTCGCATCCGGCAGGACGCCGACACCTTCATCGACCTGTTGATCGAACGCAGGCCGCAACTGGCGGCACCTTGAGCCGACGGCCTGGAGCGCCGCGAGGCTGCGCAGTGGAAACCGACGATCAGACCGGCGGGGTGTCGATGAACAGCCGGCCGAAATCGGTGGCTGCATCCGCACCGCGGGTGTTGCGCAGGATCTGCTGGGCCATTTGAAGAGCGGGCAGCAACTGGCCCCAATCGCTGCATTTTTCCATTCGCATGGCAATGGCTTCGGCCATCGGGCCGACCTGGTCGTTGATGTGGCGCACCGCGTCGCGGCGGCGCTGCTCGAAGCCGCGCGCGCTCGGCGCCGCGACGGCTGCCGGCGCATCGGGCTGAGCCGTCGCAACTGTGCGATCTGCCCTGGTTGCGAAAACCTCCACGTAGTCCTCGGCCAGCAGACTTTGCAGTGTCGCTGCCGCCTCGGGCCCGAACAGTTTGCCCAGTTCTTCGCCGTCCCGCTTGCCGTCGACGAGGATCAGCGCGGTGCGCAGGCGCGGCGACAGGCGGTGTTCTCGCGTCTCAATCTCGCGCTGCCCCTTGGCTGTCTTGCGGTAGATCGTGGTCATGTTTTCCCAAAGCTGCGATGGATCGCTGCACCCCGCATTATCGGCAGCTTGGCCGCAGGCTGTGGCTTTCTCTGCTGGGGCGCGACCGTATAGTCGCGAACAAGTACACAGGAGAACTTGCATGAACCGTGAATTCCTGCTTTGCGAGGTGCGCGGCAGCGGCACGCTGAAGACCGGCCTGATCACCCTGAACCGGCCCAAGCAACTGAATGCGCTCAACGACGGTTTGATGGACGAGCTGGGCGCGGCGTTGAAGGAGTTCGACGCCGACGCGGGCATCGGCTGCATCGTGATCACGGGCAGCGAGAAAGCCTTCGCAGCCGGTGCCGACATTGCCGCGATGGCGACCAAGACCCACATGGAGGCCTACAAGGGCGACTTCATCACCCGCAACTGGGAAACCATCCGCAGCATCCGCAAGCCGGTGATCGGCGCGGTGGCCGGCTTTGCGCTGGGTGGTGGCTGCGAGCTGGCGATGATGTGCGACTTCATCATTGCCGCCGACAACGCCAGGTTCGGCCAGCCCGAGATCAAGCTCGGCATCATCCCCGGTGCCGGCGGCACGCAGCGCCTGCCGCGCGCCATCGGCAAGGCGAAGGCAATGGACCTGGTGCTGACCGCCCGCATGATGGACGCCGCCGAGGCCGAACGCGCCGGACTGGTGTCGCGGGTGGTGCCGCTGGCCGAGTTGATGGACGTGGTGCTGGCCGCCGCGAAAACCATCTGCGAGATGAGCGGGCCGAGCGTGATGATGGCCAAGGAGTGCGTGAACCGCGCTTACGAAGTGACGCTTTCCGAAGGCGTCCTGTACGAGCGCCGCAATTTCCATTCGCTGTTCGCGATGCACGATCAGAAGGAAGGCATGGACGCCTTCTTGAACAAGCGCGCGCCGAACTTCAAGCAGGCTTGACGACCCTCAGGGCTGCAACCAGCGTGCGCCCCGGTCGTCGAACAGCGCACGGCGGTGCCCTTCGCGGTGCAGCTCCAGCCAGTCGATGGCCATCACCTGGGCGTTGATGACGCTGAAGTACTCGCGCTTCAAGGTGTCGGCGGCCGGCAGTGTGCCGGCGTCGTCGCTCTCATCGCCCGGCGTGCTGCGCGGCGCGCCCGGTGGCAGCCGCGCCAGATAGTCCTGCGCGGCCGGCGTCAGCTTGATGCGCGCCCAGCGCGACGTGGCGGCCAGGCCGGTCATCTCCAGCGACAGCAGCACGTGGCAGCGCAGTTGCCAGTTCAGCGCCGGTGACCACATCACCATCGTCGCGCGCGGATGCCGCAGCAGTTGCCTGACCTTGGCGGCGCGGTCGTCGCTGAAAGTCATCAACTGCTTCTGCTGCAGATCAACCTCGCGCAGGATCACAGTGCGCGCATCGGCCATGCCGTCGTCGATCGTGGCCAGCACCGGGTGCCGCCAGGCGTGCTGCTTGTCGTGGGTGGCCGCAGCCAGCTGCTGCCACAGCGCGGCCTCGATGGCGGGCAGCGAGGTCAGTCGCTCATTCATCAGCTTTCCTGGCGCAGCGAGGGGAACAGGATCACATCGCGGATGCTGGCGCTGTCGGTGATCAGCATCACGAGCCGGTCGATGCCGATGCCGCAACCGCCGGTGGGCGGCATGCCGACTTCGAGCGCGCGGATGAAGTCGGCGTCGTAATACATCGCCTCCTCGTCGCCGGCTTCCTTGTTGTTCATCTGCGTCTGGAAGCGCGCGGCCTGGTCTTCGGCGTCATTCAGTTCGCTGAAGCCGTTGGCGACCTCGCGGCCCGTGATGAACAGCTCGAAGCGCTCGGTGACCGACGGGTCGGCGTCCGACGCGCGCGCCAGTGGGCTCACCTCGACCGGGTAGTCGACGATGAAGGTCGGCTGCCACAGTTTTTCTTCCACCGCCGCCTCGAACAAGCCGAATTGCAATTCGGCTAGCGTCCAGTGCGCCGGCGGCTCGTGGCCCAGCGATTTCAGGCGCGCGTGCAGGGCGGCGGCGTCAGCGGCTTCGGCTGTCGTCAGGCCGGCATGCACCACCAATGAATCCCGAACCGACAGCCGCGCGAATGGCTGGTCGAGCGCCACCGGTCGGCCGGCGTAGGTGATGGCGGCCGAGCCGGTGGCCACGCGCGCAGCGTGGCGCAGCACCTCTTCGGTGAAGTCCATCAGGTCGTGGTGGTTCCAGTACGCGGCGTAGAACTCCATCATCGTGAACTCGGGGTTGTGCCGAACGCTGATGCCTTCGTTGCGGAAGCTGCGGTTGATCTCGAACACCCGCTCGAAGCCGCCCACGATCAGCCGCTTCAGGTACAGCTCGGGCGCGATGCGCAGGAACATCTGCTGATCCAGCGCGTTGTGGTGGGTGACGAAGGGCTTGGCGTTCGCGCCGCCCGGAATCGGGTGCAGCATCGGCGTTTCCACTTCCATGAAGTGGTGCTCGACCATGAACTGGCGGATCGAGCTGACGGCCTTGCTGCGCGCCGCAAAACGCGCCCGCGCATCTGCATCGGTGATCAGGTCGACATAGCGCTGGCGATACTTCTGTTCCTGGTCGGCCATGCCGTGAAACTTGTCGGGCAACGGCCGCAGGCTCTTGGTCAACAGCCGCAGTGAGGTCACGCGCACCGACAGCTCGCCGGTCTTGGTCTTGAACAGCGTGCCGGCCGCGCCCAGGATGTCACCCAGGTCCCAGTGCTTGAAGGCGTCGTAGGCCGCATCGCCCAGCGCATCTTTGGTGACGAACAACTGAATGCGGCCGCCGGTAGGCCCCATCGAGCCGTCTTGCAAGGTGCAGAAGCTGGCCTTGCCCATCACCCGCTTGAGCATCATCCGGCCGGCCAGGCTGACGGGAATCGCCAGCGGCTCCAGTTCTTCGTTCGACTGGTCGCCATGCTGGCGCAGCAACTCGGCAGCGCACTGCGCGGGCTTGAAGTCGTTCGGGAAGGCGACGCCCTCACGGCGGATGGCGGCCAGTTTTTCGCGGCGTTCGGCGATCAGTTGGTTGTCGTCACCAACAACCGGGTTTGGAGCAGGGGGAGATGTGATGGGTGTCATGCAAGGGTCTCGTGGCAGCGCGAATTTTAGGCGGGCCGCGCGCACCGCAGCGACGGGGCGCGGGGCACCCATAAAATCGCGTGTTCTGCGCCAGTCTCCTGAAAGCCTTCTCATGCCGATCCCGTCCGTGATTCGTGACCGCAAGCTGCGCCTGGCGCTGGTCGGCTGCGGGCGCATTGCGCAGAATCACTTCGCTGCGATTCGACAGCACACCGCGCGTGTGGAACTGATCGCGGTGTGCGATGTGAAGCCCGAGGCGCTGGCCGCAGCGGTTGCCAGCACCGGCGCGGCGGGCTTCGCCTCGCTGGACGACCTGCTGGCTGGCAGCGACGCCGACATGGTGGTGCTGGCCACGCCCAGCGGCCTGCACCCGCGTCAGGCCATCCAGGTGGCTCAGGCCGGCCGCCATGTGCTGAGCGAAAAGCCGATGGCCACCAAATGGGACGAAGGCGTGGCGATGGTGCGCGCCTGCCGCGATGCCGGCGTCAAGCTTTTCGTCGTCAAGCAGAACCGCCTCAACGCCACTTTGCAACTGGTCAAGCGCGCCGTCGACCAGGGCCGCTTCGGCCGCATGGCGATGGTCACCGTGAACGTGTTCTGGACCCGCCCGCAAAGCTACTACGACGACGCTCCCTGGCGCGGCCGCTGGGACATGGACGGCGGGGCCTTCATGAACCAGGCCAGCCACTATGTGGACATGGTCGACTGGCTGGTCGGCCCGGTCGACAACGTGCACGCCTACACCGCCACGCAGGCGCGCAACATCGAGGCCGAAGACACCGGCGTGATGAGCCTGCGCCTGCGCAGCGGCGCGCTGGCGTCGGTCAACGTGACCATGCTCACGCACAACAAAAACTTCGAGGGCAGCATCACCTTGCTGGGCGAACGCGGCACGGTGCGCGTCGGCGGCCTGGCCGTCAACAAGATCGAGCACTGGGACTTCGACACGCCGCACGAAGACGACGCCAAGGTCGCTGAGGCCAGCTACGGCATCACCAGCGTCTACGGCCCCGGCCATCCGCTGTACTACGACAACGTCATCAACACG
>JANNEI010000128.1:0-2500 GCA_031378565.1 Burkholderiales bacterium | reverse complement strand
TTCACCGCTTCTTCGAAGGTGGCCCCCGGTGTCGGGAAGGTGGTGCTCTTCATGGTCAGCAGCGCCCAGATGCCCACCAGCAAGGCAACGCCGAAAATGGGCGGCAGCACCTTCAGCCACAGACCGCGCCAGTCGTACGGCGGCTTCGCCTGTTTCATTGGCTTGACGGCTGCGCTGACGGCCTGCGGCAGGGCGCTGGACGGCGACCTGGCAACCGCTGCGGCGCGCGCCTCGACGGCGTCCTTCATCGGTGAATGAAATACGGCACTGACCATGCTGTTCTCCTGTGGACCGCTGTCGTTGAAAGCTCAGACCTTGACGGCGAAATCGTCGGCGTACTTCTTCGGGTCCTTGCCGTCCCAGACAACGCCGTCGATCATCTTGCTGGTGCGCAGCGGGTCTTTCGGCACGTTGATCTTCATGGCGCTGGCAACCTGCTTGTAGAGGTCGAACTGGTTCACCTGCTTTGCCACCGCCAGGTAGTCCGGGTGTTCCTTGAGCAAGCCCCAGCGCTTGTGCTGCGTCATGAACCACATGCCGTCCGACAGGTACGGGAAGTTAACCGCACCGTCGTTGAAAAACTTCATGTGATTCGGGTCGTCCCAGGTCTTGCCCAGGCCGTTCTGGTAGCGGCCAAGAATGCGCTGGTTGATCACATCGACGCTGGTGTTGACGTAGCTCTTGTCGGCCACGGTTTCGGCCATCTTGTTCTTGTTGATCAGGCTGGCGTCGATCCAGCGGCCGGCCTCCAGGATGGCCATCATCACGGCGCGCGACGTGTTCGGATACTTCTTGACGAACTCGCTGGTGGTGCCGAGCACCTTTTCGGGGTGGTCTTTCCAGATGTCCTGCGTGGTCACGGCGGTGATGCCGATGCCGTCGGCGATGGCGCGGTGATGCCAGGGCTCGCCGACGCAATAGCCGTCCATGTTGCCCACCCGCATGTTGGCCACCATCTGCGGCGGCGGCACGGTGATGATCTTCGCGTCCTTCAGCGGGTTGATGCCGTAGGTCGCCATCCAGTAGTACAGCCACATCGCGTGGGTGCCGGTCGGGAAGGTTTGCGCAAACGTGTACTCGCGCTTGTCGGTGTTCATCAGCTTGGCCAGGCTGGTGCCATCGACCGCGCCCTTGTCCGACAGCTTCTTCGACAGCGTGATCGCCTGCCCGTTGTTGTTCAACGTCATCAGCACCGCCATGTCTTTCTTCGGGCCGCTGATGCCCAGATGCACGCCGTAGACCAGGCCGTACAGCACGTGCGCCATGTCGAGTTCGCCGTTGACGAGCTTGTCGCGCACCCCCGCCCACGAGGCTTCCTTGGTCGGCACGATCTTGACGCCGTACTTTTTGTCGAAGCCCAGCACCGAGGCCATCACCACCGACGCGCAATCGGTCAGCGGAATGAAGCCGATGCGCACTTCTTCTTTCTCGGGCTTGTCGGAGCCTTGCGCGTACACCGCGCTTTGCAGTCCGGGCACGAGTCCCGCCGCACTGGTAGCAGCGGCGGCCTTGATGAGGGTTCGACGGCTCATGGAGGTCTTTCCGTGAAGTGGGCTGTGCATGACGTGTCCAGGTGACGATTGACGGTGAAAAAGATCGCGTTGAAAGCAGGACGAAAAAAAGGCATCCGCACGAACGCAGGAAAGTTCCTGTGTCGGTGGGGACGCCTTCGTCCTGTTGGCATGCGCCTTCGTCGGGGCATGCCAATCTGGTCAGGAGATCGCCGTTGATCTCTCGATCAGGCTTCGCAAGCTGCGTGCCAAGCTTTTGTCACCCGGGGGAAATGACCGCCGCGTCGGTCCAAGGTGTTGCGGTGCACCAATTGAGGTTGAGTCGCGCTGCGAAAGGCACCGTGCGCACAAGTCCTGTGCGCCCGAGACTTCAGCCGAGCAGGTCGGCCACGTCGAGAATTCGTTGCGCCACGTCGGCCAGCTTCAAGCCCTTGTCCATGGCGGTCTTGCGCAGGCGGGAATAGGCCTCGTCCTCGCTCACGGCATGGCGGTTCATCAGGACGCCCTTGGCGCGGTCGATGGTCTTGCGGTCCGAGAGCTGGCTGCGAGCATGCGTCAGTTCCCGGCGCAGAGATTCTTCGTGCTGGAAGCGGGCCAGCGCGACTTCTAGCACCGGCTTCACCCGTTCGGCCGCCAGGCCCGCCACCACATAGGCCGTCACGCCCGCAGCGATGGCGTCGCGCACGTGGGTGGTGTCGTCGTCGTTGGTGAACAGCACGATCGGCCGCCTTGCGTCGCGCGTCGCCATCACCACGTGCTCGAGGGTGTCGCGCGCCTCGCTTTCGGCGTCGACGATGATCATGTCGGGGCCGATCTGCGCCAATCGCTCGGGCAAGAACACATCGGCCGGCAGCACCGCCACGATGTTGTAGCCGTTCTGCAGCAAACCGATGCGCAGGCTGCGCGAGCGTTCGGCTTCGATGTCGGTCGGCGCGTCCGACAGGTCGGGTGCCACGATGACGATTCGAAGTGCGACTGCCGGGATCATG
>JANNEI010000196.1:0-2485 GCA_031378565.1 Burkholderiales bacterium | reverse complement strand
ACCACCGCCGCCGGCGTGCCGGCAGGCGCAAACAGCCCGACCCAGGCTTCAAGCTCGAAGCCGGCCAGGCCCGCCTCGGCCGTGGTGGGCACGTTCGGCAGGCCCGGGTGGCGCGTCTTGCCGGTCACGGCGAACGCCTTCAGCTTGCCGGCCTGCACATGCTGCATCACCGAGGGCGGCGTCGTCATGAAGACCTGCACCTGGCCTCCCAGCACATCTTGAATCGCCGCGCCCGAACCTTTGTACGGCACGTGCAGCATGTCGATGCCGGTGGTCTGCTCCAGCAGCGCCGTGCCCACGTGCGACAGCGACCCGTTGCCCTGCGAGGCGAAGTTCAGCTTGCCCGGGTTGGCCTTGGCGTAGGCAATGAATTCCTTCAGCGTGTTCGGCGGCACCGAGGGGTGCGCCGCGATCACGTTGGTCGCCGCCGTCAGCAACGCCACGGGCACGAAGTCTTTCTGCGCCCACGGCATCTTGGCGAACAGTGACGGGTTGCCCACGTGGTAAGCCGAATACGAGATCAGCAAGGTGTGGCCGTCTTTCGGCGCCAGTGCCACCTGCTGATAGGCGATATTGCCGCTGGCACCGCCCTTGTTCTCGATCACCACCGGCTGCCCCAGCAGTTTGGCCAGCGGGTCGCCCAGCAAGCGTGCCGAGGTGTCGACCACGCCGCCGGGCGGGTTGGGCACGACAAGCGTCACCGGCTTGCTCGGGTAGGTCTGCGCCCGCGCCGGGCCGGCTGTGAAGACCGAAGCCAGGGCCAGCGTGGTGGCGGTTGCGATGAGCAGGGCGCGGGGGTGCAGGCGCATGGGCAGGTGCCTGGACAGGCGCGTGGGCAGGTGCATGGGCAGTCTCCGAAAGTGGTGCGTTGGACTGGGCGTGATGCTGGCGCGCCCGCTCACCGTTCGGTTCGCATCTGGTTGACACATCCTCAACCGCTGGTTGAGCATCCGGGCCATGGGCTTCAACCTGAATCGATTCGACCTGACGACGCTGCGGCTTTTTGTTGCGGCAGTGGATGCCGGGAGCCTGACCGCCGGGGCCGTGCGGCTCGACTTGTCGCTTGCCGCCGCCAGCAAACGGGTGGCCGAGCTCGAGGCGCACATCGGCACGCCGCTGTTGCAGCGAAGCAAGCGCGGCGTGGTGCCCACGGCCGCCGGCAGCACGTTGCTGCCGCACGCGATGGAGATGGTCGCGCGGCTCGAACAGATGGCGCTGGCCATGAGCGACGTGCGCGCCGGCCTGGCGGGTCATTTGCGCCTGTGGGCCAACACCTCGGCCTTCGGCGGCTTCCTGCCGGTCTTGCTCGCGGCGTACGGCAAGGCACACCCCAACGTGATGCTCGACCTGGAAGACGCCATCAGCGACGACGCCGTGCGCGGCGTCTTGCGAGGTGCCGCCGAACTGGCCGTGATCGGCGAGAACACCGCCGCTGCAGGCTTGCACACGCTCGTCTGCGACATCGACGAACTGGTCCTGCTGCTGCCACCCGGTCACCCGCTCACCACGGCGGCCGGCGGCACCGGCGTGGCGCTGACCGACTTGCTGGCGCACGACCTGGTCGCTTTCGGGCGCACCACCTCGTTGACACGCCAGTTGGCAGCGGCGGCTGAATCGGTGCAGCGACCGCTGCGCCTGCGCGCCCAGGTGCGCAGCTTCGACGCCATGGCGCGCATGGTGGCGGCCGGCCTGGGCCTGGCGGTGCTGCCGCGCAAGGGTGCCGCGCCGTATGCGCAGGCACTCGGCCTGCACATCACGTCACTGACGGGCATGTCCACCGTGCGTCGCCTGCTGCTGGCGATGCGCCAGCGCGACGGCTTGTCACCTGCGGCGCAGGCGCTGGTTGAAATGGTGCAATCGCGGCTGGATTGATGCGGGCTGCGCCCGTGCACTGCCACCGCGTCGATTCACACGGCCGGTGACGTTGCACGCTTCACTCCGGCGGTCGCTTGTCCTTGTCGCGCTTCAGTCGCCACAGTTCCCAGCCGGCCAGGCCGATGACGACGCCGAGCACCAGGGCCATTTCCAGCCCGATGATCCAGCCTGAACTCACGCGGCGCTGCGCATCGCGCTGCTGCGGTCACGCTGCTCCAGGCGGGCGAACAATTCGGCCGTCCAGACCACGCGGTCGCTGACGCTGCGACGCTGCGGCTTGTGAGCCGACGGCGCGGTTGAGGCCACACCCGCGTCGACCAGAAAGCGGTTCGCCGGCAGCGGCGGGACGGCGGCTGCGGCCGCCGACGGCGCGAGTTGCGCCAATGCGCGCAGCAGCAGCCAGGCCTTGCGCGGGGCGGGCACGCGGGCGCGGCTGGCCACCGAGTCGAGGCCGCGGCGCGCCACGGCGTGGCCGATGTCGGCGTACAGGAAGCGGGCCGCATTGATGCCGGGCCGACACGCCAGCGGCAGCCGCGCCACGCCGGCATCGACACGCCGGTACAGCGCATCGGCGGCGTCGAGCAGGCGCTGCACCACCGAGCCGAGCGCG
>JANNEI010000121.1:0-3189 GCA_031378565.1 Burkholderiales bacterium | reverse complement strand
TGCTGCGCCGCACCTTGCGCGCGGTGCTGACCGAAGCCTGAAGGACAAATTCATGGACATGACCCAGCCCGCCGCGCGCAACGCGATCGACGACAACCGCAGCGGCCTGATCGGCAAGCCGGTCGACCGCGTCGAAGGCCGCCTCAAGGTGACCGGGCAGGCACCTTATGCGCATGAAGTGCAGGAGGGCGGCCCCGCCGTCTACGGCTTCATCGTCGAAGCGACCATCGCCAAAGGCAGCGTGGCGGAGATCGACGCCAGCGCGGCCGAGCGAGCGGCCGGCGTGCTGATGGTGATGACCCACAAGAATGCACCGAAGCAGGGTGCCTGGGGGCCGCTGGACGCGAAGGACCGCTACGCGCGGGCGTCACCGCAACTGGCCAGCAACAAGATCGAGCACTACGGGCAGGCAGTCGCCTTCGTGGTGGCGCAAAGCTTCGAGCAGGCGCGATCGGCGTCGCGACTGATCAAGATTCGGTACCAGCAAAGTGCCGGTGAGTACGAGCTGGCGCCGAACCTCGGCAAGGCGGAAAAGCCGGAAGACCAAAACGGCCAGAAAACCGACAGCATGGTCGGCGATTTCAACGGTGCGTTCGCTGCGTCGGCGGTCAAGGTCGATGCCAGGTTCACGACGCCGTTTCATGTGCACGCGCAGATGGAGCCGCACGCCACGGTGGCGCACTGGAAGGACGGCCGCGTGACGGTGCACTGCGCATCGCAACTGCTCGAAAGCGCGCAGAAGGCCGTGGCTGCCACGCTGCAGATTCCCCCCGACAAGGTCCGCATCGTCAGCCGCTACATCGGCGGCGGCTTCGGCGGCAAGCTGCCGATCTACGGTGACGTGATGCTGTCGGCCATGGCCGCGCGACAGCTCGGGCGGCCGGTGAAAACGGCGCTGACCCGGCAGCAGATGTTCCACTTCACCACCCACCGCAGCGAAACGATTCAGCGCGTGCGCCTGGGTGCCGCTGCCGATGGCAAGCTGACGTCGATTGCGCACGAGAGCTGGTCGCACAGCGCGCGCTTCGACAACTTCTTCGAGCCTTGCGTGATGCAGACCCGCACCTTGTACGCGGCTGCGAACCGCTTGACCACGCACCGTTCCGTCAAGCTCGACCTGCCGGTTTCCGATTCGACCCGCGCGCCCGGCGAGGCGGTGGGCATGACGGCGCTCGAGGTGGCGATGGACGAGCTGGCCGAGAAGCTCGGCATCGATCCGATCGAACTGCGGCTGCGCAACGAGCCGGCGATCGACCCCGAACGCAATGTCCCGTATTCGACCCGCCAGTTGGTGGCGTGCCTGCGCGAAGGTGCCAGCCGCTTCGGGTGGTCACGCCGCAATGCCAAGCCGGCTCAGGTGACGGAAGGCCGCTGGATGGTCGGCATCGGCGTGGCAGCGGCCACGCGCGAGAACCTGCTGATGCCGTCCAAGTGCAACGTGGCGCTCGACAAACAGGGCGTGCTGACGGTGCGCATGTCGATGACCGACATCGGCACCGGCAGCTACACCGTGTTGACGCAGATCGCCGCCGAAATGCTCGGCCTGCCGATGCAGAACGTGCGCATGCTGCTGGGCGACAGCGACTTTCCGGAAACTCCCGGCTCGGGCGGTTCGTGGGGTGCGGCCAGCGCGGGCTCGGGCCTGTTCGACGCATGCACCAACCTGCGCGACAAGCTGGCTCAAAAGCTGGGTGTGGCAGTTGCCGATGCGACCTTTGCCGGCGGGCGTGTGACCGGCGGCGGGCGCTCCGACAGCCTGGGCGCGCTGGCCGGCACGCTGGGCCTGGAGGCGGACGGCGAGATCAAGACGGGCGACATGTCGAAGAAGTTTTCGCAGCAAGGCTACGGCGCCCATTTCGCCGAGGTCGCGGTCGACATGGACACCGGTGAAGTCCGGCTGCGCCGCATGTTGGGCGTCTTCGCGGCGGGCCGGATCCTGAATGAGAAGTTGGCCAAGAGCCAGGCCGTCGGCGCGATGATCTGGGGCGTCGGATCGGCACTGCACGAGCATGCCGTGGTCGATGCCCGCCACGGCTGTTTCGTCAACCACGACTTGGCCGAATACCACGTGCCCGCGCATGCCGACATTCCGAATGTCGAGGCGCACTTCATGCCGGAGGTGGACGACAAGACCAACCCGCTAAAGATCAAGGGCGTCGGCGAACTCGGCATTTGCGGTGCCGGTGCCGCGGTGGCGAACGCGGTCTACAACGCCTGCGGCGTGCGCATCCGCGACTTTCCGATCACGCTGGACAAGGTGATCGCGGGCCTGGAGGCACGCGGCTCGACCTGACCGCGGCGCGGCGAGCGATCAGACCCTCACTCGCCCAGATACGCCGCGCGAACCTTCGGGTCGTTCAGCAGCATCTTGGCGTCGCCACTCATCGTGACCTCGCCCGAATCCATCACATAGCCGCGCGACGCAAGCTGCAGCGCGCGGCTGGCGTTCTGCTCGACCAGCAGCACCGTGGTGCCGCGCTGGTGGATGTCGTTGACCACCTCGAAAATCTTGTCGACCATGATTGGCGACAAGCCCATCGACGGCTCGTCCATCAGCAGCACCTTCGGTCGGGCCATCAGCGCGCGGCCCATCGCCAGCATCTGCTGCTCGCCGCCGCTCATGGTGCCGGCCAGCTGATTGCGGCGTTCTTTCAGGCGCGGGAAGATGGCGAACACCTTTTCGATGTCAGCGTCGATTTCCTTGTCCTCGCGCACGAAGGCACCCATCTGAAGGTTCTCGGTGATGGTCATGCGAGCGAAGGTGCCGCGCCCCTCCGGCACCATCACCAGGCCTTGCTTGACGAGGTCCCACGCGCCCTGGCCCTTGATCGACTGGCCGAGGTACTGGATGCTGCCGGCGGCCACCGCCTGGGTGCCGGTGATGGCTTTCAGCGTGGTCGTCTTGCCGGCGCCGTTGGCACCGATCAGGCTGACCAGTTCGCCGGCATGAACCTCGAGCGTGGCGCCCTTGACGGCCTGGATGCCGCCATAAGCGACCTTCAGACCGGTGACCTTGAGCATGATTTCCGCCATCTTGTTCTCGCTCAATGGGCCGCGTGGGCGGCGCAGAGGTATGCCTCGATGACCTTCTCGTTCTTCTGCACGACGGCAGGTGTGCCCTCGGCAATCTGCTTGCCGTAGTCGAGCACGGTGACGCGGTAGCACAGACCCATCACCTGATTCACGTCG
>JANNEI010000145.1:0-2789 GCA_031378565.1 Burkholderiales bacterium | reverse complement strand
GAACGATGTCGCGCGTCAATGCGCGCAGTCGTTCGAACGGATACGGGTGAAGCTTGCCCAACAGCGGATTCATCGACCGATTATCGGTGAGGCATTCGGGTGCGTCGGGTCGCATTGCGGTGCGCTGGCGCGGCACCGTGCTGCGGCGCGAGTCGTCCCCCAATGCTGCGGGTTGACGCTGCCGTCCACTGGCCGGCATGATTCCGCCATGTCGTACGCCACCCGCCCTTCAGCGCGCCAGCCCGTTCACGCGTGGCGTTTCGCGCTCGCCTGGCTGCTTCCGTTCAGCGTCGGCCTGGCCGCCTGGAAATCGCCCTGGGCCGCGGGGGCGGTCGGCACGGCGTTCCAGATCGGCCTGGCGCTGGTGGAACTGCTGCCGGCGGGCCGCCGGTCCCCACCCGCCACATCACCCCACCCGTGGTTTGCCTGGTGCGTGCGCCTGCACGTGCCGATGCAGGCTGCCGTGCTGGCCGTTGGCGTGTGGACTGCGAGCCGGCTCGACCCCGGCGCGCTGTCGGTGCTGGCCGTGGTCGCGATGGGCATCGGCATGGGCGGCGTCACCGGCAGCCAGGGCATCACCTACGCGCACGAGCTGGGCCACTCTAAGTCGAAGTTCGACCGCTGGCTCGGCTGGTGCCTGATGGCCAGCGTGAACTACAGCCACTTCATGGTCGAGCACTACCGCGGCCACCACCCGCGCGCCGCCACGCACGCCGACCCCGCGTCGGCGCGGCGCGGCGAAACGCTGTGGCGCTTTCTGCCGCGCACGCTGGCGGGCAGCTGGCGCAGCGCCTGGCAACTGGAGTCGCAGCAACTGCGCACGTTGCGCCGCACTTGGGCGCGCAGCCCGTTGCTGTGGGCCACGCTGGCGCAAGCGGTGTGGCTGGTCATCCTGGGCGCGGCATTCGGTGCGCTGGCCGTGCTGTTCTGGCTGGTGCAGTCGGCCTACGCGGTGTTCTTGCTGGAGACCATCAACTACATCGAGCACTACGGCTTGCAGCGCGCCGAGGTGAATGGCAAGCGTGAGGCCTTCGGCGTGCAGCACGCCTGGAATGCCGACCACTGGGTGACCAACAGCTTCATCGCCAACCTGCAACGCCACTCCGACCACCACATGCACGCCTGGAAGCCGTACCCCACGCTGGAACCGCTGGCCGGCCCGCAGTTGCCGACGGGCTACGCCGGTTGCATCTGGCTGGCCTCGGTGCCGCCGCTGTGGTTTAGGGTGATGCACCGGCGGCTGGGTGCGCAGGCGCAGTGACAACCGTGGTCGGCAGTCGATGCCGCCTTCCCGCGTCTCAAATCCGTCCCACGCAGGCAGCGGCCCCGCAGCGGCAGGCCAGCCGCCCTTCATGATGTGTTTCACCGTAGTTCACGGTGATTTCCTGCTCTGCCGCAATCGCGCGCAGCGCATAGAACTCCACGCGGCCCTGGCGGATGCACAGCCGCGCGTTCGGGGCGCACGAGTGGTTGGTGTAGCGCATCGGGTCGGCCGACTTGGAGAAGTCGATGGCGCGCTTGGGCGACACCTCGACGATCATGATCCGCTCGTGCCGCGTGGCGCGAATGCGGGCGTCCGACACGCTGATCGACTCGCCCCGAATCTCGCCGATTTTCAGACGCGCGGGAATCGCCTCGGCAGCGAACGCGCCGATGCCGTCGATGGCGCTGGGCCGCGCCGCCACACTGAACTTTTGATACGCAGGCCGCGCGCTCGCTGCCGGTTCGGCTGCACCGGCCGGCGCGGAAGGCACCGCCGCGAGGGTCGTCAATCGCACCGGTGCATCAACCCGGAAGCCCGGTGGCGGCGGGGTGCGCTGGCAGCACCACGAGCGGCTGCGGTTTCCAGCCGTTTTTGCGGTGTTCGGCCACCACGCTGGTGTAGATACCGCCGCGCACATACCACTTGGCGGTGATGCGCGCGAAGCGCGGGGCGCTGACCGCGACGATGTCGTCGAGGATGGCGTTGGTCACTTTTTCGTGGAACGCGCCCTCGTTGCGGTAGCTCCACATGTACATCTTCAGGCTCTTGAGTTCGACACACAGTTGGTCGGCCACGATGTCGATCGTCAGGTGCGCGAAGTCGGGCTGGCCGGTCAGCGGGCAGTGGCAGGTGAACTCGGGAATCTGGAACTGGATGACGTAGTCTCGCTTCGGATTCGGGTTGGCAAAAACGTCCAGCTGCTTGCTCGGAACCGACGGCGGCTGGACAGGGGCCTGGCGCTGATTCGGCAGGCTTTTTGGGGCGGCGGTCTTGGCCATGGAGGTCACGTCTGGAGAGCTGTTGGGGAAGGGCGCGATGGTATCATCGCGCCTCTCACGGAGCCTGCGGCGCGCCGCATTTTCTCAAATAAATCAATGACTTACGCGATTCCCTGCGGGTCGTCACTGCCCAGCCCATGCGCCTGAACTCGATCAAGCTGTCCGGCTTCAAGTCGTTCGCCGAACCCACCAACTTTCAGCTTCCCGGCCAACTGGTGGGCGTGGTCGGCCCCAACGGCTGCGGCAAGTCGAACATCATGGACGCGGTGCGCTGGGTGCTGGGCGAATCGAAGGCCAGCGAACTGCGCGGCGAGTCGATGCAGGACGTGATCTTCAACGGCTCGGGCAACCGCAAGCCGGCCAGCCGCGCCAGCGTGGAACTGGCCTTCAGCAACGAAGACGGCCGTGCCGGCGGCCAGTGGAACCAGTTTGCAGAGATCGCCGTCAAGCGTGTGCTGACCCGCGACGGCACCAGCAGCTACTACATCAACAACCAGCCGGTGCGCCGCCGCGATGTGCAGGACGTG
>JANNEI010000117.1:0-11605 GCA_031378565.1 Burkholderiales bacterium | reverse complement strand
GCGGTACAGCCTGCGGCTGATGACACGCGTGACCAGGGCGACGGCAGGGATAAGCACCGCCACAAACACCGTGAGCTGCCAGTTCAGCCACATCAGGTAGCCCAGCAGCGCCAGCAGCGTCAGCGAATCTTTGACGAGCGTGAGCAGCGAGTTCACGATGTTGACCGACCCCGCCTGCGCTTCGTGAACCAGCGTGTTGGTCAAGCCGCTGCCGGTGTGACGGGCGAACAGGCCGGCCTCGGCCCTGAGCAGCTTGTCGAACATCGCCATGCGCAGCGCCACCACGCCGCGCTGCGCAGCCCATGAGAGTGCGAACTGGGCAACGAAGCCAGCGACTCCGCGCAGCGCGAACAATCCGATCACGGCCAGCGGGATCAGCCACAGCTTGAACCGGCTGCCAGTGAAACCCTGGTCCAGCAAAGGCTGCATCAAGGCCGGGATGACCGGCTCGGTGGCTGCGCCGACCACCGAGCCCAGAGCCGCCAGCGCGAGCCCCCAGCGGCTGCCTGAAAAATACGGCGCGATGCGCTTCAGGCGCGACCGCAAGGTCGTTGCATCGGGTGCCGGGACAGGCGTCGCATCGGTGGGCGGCGCAGACG
Source organism: Burkholderiales bacterium (assembly GCA_031378565.1). Classification (GTDB taxonomy): domain Bacteria; phylum Pseudomonadota; class Gammaproteobacteria; order Burkholderiales; family Burkholderiaceae_C; genus JANYJJ01. Next base: position 11,006 of record JANNEI010000117.1, on the reverse strand, counting down.
TGGGGGGACTCATTGCGACGCGATTATCCATGGCACCCTGCCTACAATTCGGCCGACGCGCCGACCCCATGCCCCGCCAATGTCTCAAAGCACACTCACCGTCATCCTGATCACCAAGAACGAAGCGCACAACGTGGCCGACTGCTTGACGTCTGTGGCCTTCGCCGACGAATGGGTGGTGCTCGATTCGGGCAGCACCGACGCCACCTGCCAGATCGCCCGCAGCATGGGCGCGCGCGTGGTGGAGGGTGGTGACTGGCCGGGGTTCGGTGTGCAGAAAGGCCGCGCACTGGCGCTGGCTCGCGGCGACTGGGTCTTGAGCATCGATGCCGACGAGCGTGTCAGCGCGCCGTTGGCCGCTCGAATTCAGGCCGTTCTTGCGCTGCCGGCGTCGTCCGTGCAGGGTTACCAACTGTCGCGCTTGTCCAGTTTTTGTGGCCAGTGGATGCGACATGGCGACTGGTATCCCGACCGCGTGCTGCGCCTGTTCCGGCGCGGCAGCGGGCGTTTCTCGCACGACCTGGTGCATGAACGCGTGATGGTCGATGGCACGGTCGGACGCCTTGAAGGCGACCTGTTGCACCACACGATCCCGAGCTTCGAGGATGCCATCGACAAGATGAATCGCTACACCACCGGGCGGGCCTTGGACCAGGTGCGCGCGGGCAAGCGTGGTAGCCTGACCGCGGCCTTGCTGCACTCGGCATGGGCCTTCGTGCGCTGCTACCTCATTCGGCTCGGCTGCATGGATGGACGCCTCGGGCTGGTGCTGGCGCTATACGTGGCCGAGGGTACTTACTATCGGTATCTGAAAATGAGCGCGTTGGCTCATCCTCGCCCCGGCTGAGGCGATCTCCACACCTCCCGCAAGAACTTTCCAACTTCCGCACCTCGATGTTAAGACGACGATCCATCCTGTTCAGCGCCGCGGGCTTCACAAGCATCACACCCGGGTTCGCTCAATTCCGCGTTGAAATCTCCGGCGTGGGTGCCACCCAGGTGCCGATCGCGGTAGCGAAGTTCCGCGATGAGGATCGGTCCGGCCAGGCAGTGGCCGCCATCGTGCGTGCCGACCTGGAACGCAGCGGCCTGTTCCGCAACACCGACGCACCGGGCGCGATGGACGAGACCAGCCAACCTGCGATGAACGAGTGGCGCGGCCGCAGCACCGACGCGCTGGTGGCGGGGTCGGTGAGCCGGTTGGCCGATGGCCGCTTCGACGTGCGCTTCAAGCTGTGGGATGTGGTGAAGGGCAGCGAGATCGGCGGCCAAAGCAATGTCGTCGATGCTGCCGACTTGCGGCTGGCGGCGCATCGAATTTCCGACTTCGTGCATGAAAAACTGACCGGCGAGAAGGGCGTCTTTTCAACCCGCATCGCCTACGTCACCCGTGGCGGAGGGCGCTTCACGCTGCGCGTGGCCGACGCCGACGGTGAGGGCGGCCAGGTGGCGTTGAACAGCCCCGAGCCCATCATCTCGCCGGCCTGGTCGCCCGACGGCAAGGAGCTGGCCTACGTGAGCTTCGAGAGCCAGAAAGCGGTGGTGGTGGCGCAAGACGTGTCCACCGGCAAGCGGCGCACATTGGCGGCGTTCCGCGGCTCCAACAGTGCGCCCGCGTGGTCGCCCGACGGGCAGCAACTGGCGATGACGCTGTCGCGTGAGGGCGGTGCCCAGTTGTACGTGATGAACCGTCTCGGCGAAGGCGTGCGCCGCCTGACCAGCAGCAACGGCATCGACACCGAGCCGGCCTTTTCGCCCGACGGCCGCGCCGTGTACTTCGTCAGCGACCGCGGCGGCAGCCCGCAGATCTACCGGGTGCCGGTGGTGGGTGGTGCGGCGGAGCGGGTCACGTTTTCGGGCAGCTACAACATCAGCCCGGCCCTCAGCCCGGACGGCCGCACCCTGGCCTATATCTCGCGCCAGGGCAATGCGTTTCGGCTGGCTGTGCTGGACCTCGCCGCGGGTGCCGCGCCGCAATTGCTGACCGACACCAGCGACGACGAGAGCCCCAGCTTTGCACCCAATGGCCGGCTCATCATCTACGCGACGCGGGCGCAGCAACGCGATGTGTTGATGACCACCACGCTGGATGGCAAGATCAAGGCGAGACTGGTGTTGACCACTGCCGATGTGCGCGAACCCGTCTGGGGTCCGTACGGCCGTTGAACCGATTGCACGTCGGCGCACTCCACACATTTCATTCACAAGAGGAATCATCGATGAACTCAAAGCGTGTTTCGAGTTGGCGTGTTTCGGCACTGGTCGCTGCGGCGATGTTGGCGGGCTGTGCGTCGGGCGTGAAGCTGGACACTGAGGCACCTGTGGAATCGCGCACGGCCACGGTGGTGGGTGCTGGCACAGGCGGTGCCGGGGCCAGCAGCAGCGGCACCTCGCAGACCGCGGTCACCCCGGTGGACCTGACCAAGTCCACCAGCGCTGCCACGTCCAACCTGGCGCGCGTGATCTATTTCGACTACGACAGCTTCGTCGTCAAGTCCGAGTTCCAGCCCGCCGTCGAAGCCCATGCCAAGGCGCTGGCCACCGACCGCGGCCGGAAGCTGTCGATCGAAGGCCACACCGACGACCGCGGTGGCCGCGAATACAACCTGGCACTGGGGCAGAAGCGGGCCGAAGCGGTGGTGAAGTCGTTGACCTTGCTGGGTGCCAGCGCGGCACAGGTCGAGGCAGTGAGCTTCGGCAAGGAGCGGCCTGCTGCCACGGGCAGCGACGAGGCCGCGTTCGCGAAGAACCGACGCGTCGAGCTGAACAGCCGCTGAGGCCGCCGCGATGATTCGTTCACCACGCTGGCTGCGCGCGACGGTACTTGCTGCGGTCCTGATCGCGCCTGCGGCTCACGCCGGCCTGTTCGACGATGACGAAGCGCGCAAGGCCATCCTCGACCTGCGCCAGAAGCTGGAGCAAAGCAACGAGGCACAGCGTGTGCGACAGGCCGAACTGAACGCCCAGTTGCTCGAGCAGATTGCGCAGATCAAGCGCAGCCTGCTCGACCTCAACAGCCAGCTCGAAGTGCTGCGCGCCGAGAACGCCAAGCTGCGCGGGCTGGACGAGAACCTGGCGCGCGATGTGGCCGAATTGCAGCGCAGGCAAAAGGATGTGCAGCAAGGCATCGACGAACGCGTGCGCAAGCTCGAGCCGCAAAAGGTCAGCGTCGACGGCAAGGAGTTTCTTGCCGACGCCGAAGAGAAGCGGCAGTACGAAGAAGCGATGAACGCTTTGCGCAAAGGTGACTTCGGCGCTGCGGCCAGCGCCTTTGTGACTTTTCAGAAGCGCTTTCCTGCCAGCGGCTACAACGACTCGGTGCTCTTCTGGCTGGGCAATGCGCAGTACGGCAAACGCGAGTTCAAGGAGGCGATCACCTCGTTTCGCGCGCTGGTCACGGCGTCGCCCGAACACCCGCGCGCCGCCGAGGCGCTGCTGTCGGTGGCCAATTGCCAGATCGAGCTGAAAGACAACCGCAGCGCCAAGCGCACGGTGGATGAATTGCTGAAGGCGTACCCGAAGTCCGAGGCAGCGCTGGCCGGCAAGGAACGCGTGGCTGCGTTGAAGTAGCGACCAGCTAAGCCAGCGGCCAGCAGCGCCGCCGCGCTCTGCGCTGCCGCGGCCCGACCCGCTCTCAAGGAAATGTGGCTCTGCCACTTTCCGGCATCCCCTCGGGGGCCGGACGACGCATGGCGTCGGCCTGGGGGCGCTCCTTAGAATCGGGCCATGCAAGACACCGACCTGAACGCCCTGTACACCCACGTGTTGTGGGGCTCCTTCGCGTTGGCGATGGTGTTCGGTGCCATCGCCCAGCACACCCATTTCTGCACCATGGGCGCGGTGGCCGACATCGTCAACATCGGCGACTGGACGCGCATGCGCATGTGGGTGATGGCGATCGGCGTGGCCGTCATCGGCTTCAACAGCATGGTGGCGCTGGGATGGATCGACGCCTCCAAGAGCCTGTACGCGGGGCCCCGCTTGATGTGGCTGTCGGCCAGCGTGGGCGGGCTGCTGTTCGGCTTCGGCATGGTGCTGGCGTCTGGCTGCGGCAGCAAGACGCTGGTGCGCATCGGCAGCGGCAACCTGAAGTCGCTGGTGGTGTTCATCGTGCTCGGCGTGGCTGCATTCGCCACGCTCAAGGGCATCACCGCGGTGGCCCGCGTGGGCACGGTCGATGCAGTTTTTGTCACTTTGTCGTCGGGCCAGGATTTGCCTTCGCTGGCCGGCGCTGCGCTTGGCCAGCCCAGGGCGCTGATGGCGGGCGCGCTGGGGTGGTTGATCGGTGGTGTGCTCATCGCGTGGACGATTTCGAAGCCCGAAGGCCGCAGCGCCGAAAACCTGCTGGCCGGCGTCGGCATCGGCGCGGTGATCGTCGGTGTCTGGTGGCTGTCCGGCAGCCACGGCCATGTGGCCGAAGACCCCAACACCCTGCAGGAAGCATTCGTCGCCACCAACTCGCAGCGCATGGAGTCGCTCAGCTTCGTGGCACCGGTGGCCTACACGCTGGACTGGCTGATGTTCTTCAGCGACAAGAGCAAGCTGCTGACGCTGGGCATCGTCTCGACCGTCGGCGTGGCGGTGGGGTCGGCCGTGGTGTCGCTGCTCGCGCGCAGCTTTCGCTGGGAGGGCTTCCGCAACGCTGAAGACACTGCCAACCACTTGGTCGGTGGGGTGCTGATGGGCGTGGGCGGCGTGACCGCATTGGGCTGCACGGTGGGGCAGGGCTTGTCGGGGGTGTCCACGCTCAGCCTCGGCAGCTTCATCGCGCTGGCCGCCATCATTGCCGGGGCGGTGGCGGCGCTGAAGTACCAGGTCTGGCGCATCGAGCGTCAAGGCTGATGCAGCGCCCCGCCATCAGTGAACTGGTTGTCGATGAGGTCGACGCCGAGCGCCGTTTCGGCGGGCTTCGGCGCTTGTACGGCGATGCCGGTTACGCGCGCATCCGCGCCGCGCATGTCGTCGTCGTCGGCGTTGGCGGGGTCGGCTCCTGGGCCGTCGAGGCGCTGGCCCGCAGTGGTGTGGCCGAGTTGACGCTGATCGACCTCGACCACGTGTCCGAATCCAACATCAACCGCCAGGTGCAGGCGCTGGGTGCCACGTTGGGCCAGGCCAAGACGCACGCGCTGCAAACGCGGATTGCCGACATTCATCCGGCGTGCAAGGTCAACGCCATCGAAGCATTCGTCGATGACGCGAACTGGCCCGCCTTGCTCGCCACACCCGCATCCGCCCTGATCGATGCCTGCGACCAGGTTCGCGCCAAGGCCGTGCTCGCAGCGTGGGCCATCGCCTCGGGAACGGTGCTGGTCACGGTAGGAGCCGCAGGCGGCAAGCAGCGTGCGCAAGCCGTCGAAGTGGCGGACCTGGCTGAGGCCACGCACGACCCGCTGCTGGCGTCGCTGCGCCAGCGCCTGCGCCAGCATCACGACGCCGCGCGGAAGGGGCCGATGGGTGTGCGCTGCGTGTTCTCGCGCGAGGCGGTGACCGCGCCCGACGGTGCAAGCGAAGTCGACGGCAGCCTGAACTGCCACGGCTACGGCTCCAGCGTCAGCGTGACGGCCACCTTCGGCATGGTGGCGGCCGGAGAGGTGCTGGCGCATCTCGCCCAGGGCGCGTCGCCGCAGGTCGGGGAGCGCTCGCAAAGCCAGATATAATCAGAGGCTGATCGGGGGTTGTTAGCTCAGTTGGTAGAGCAGCGGACTTTTAATCCGTAGGTCGTGGGTTCGAGCCCCGCACAACCCACCACGGGATCTGCGTCGAAAGAGATAGCATCAGAATGTGGGGCTCTTAGCTCAGTTGGTAGAGCAGCGGACTCTTAATCCGTAGGTCGAGTGTTCGAGTCACTCAGGGCCCACCAATAAAATCAACGGCTTAGGCGATTCGTCTAGGCCGTTGGTCCATGTGGCGTCGCTAAATCGTAGCTTCCAAACGCATCAAGTCGATTCGCCGCGTCCTGAAGCGCCTCTGGTGCCACGTGCGCGTAGCGCACCATCGACGCCATGTTGACCGTGGGCTCGCCGCCGCCCTGCACAGGGCGTCCTGCGTCAGCCGGGATAACCCACCCACCTAGAGTTGGTAACTAGAGTTACCATATCGAGGTCTCTGCTTCCGGTCGATTCAGACCTTGCAGCAGGTTGTCGAAGGACTCGAGAATGCCCTCTTCCCCGTACCATCGCCAGTTCGACAAGCGTGTGTGCGTGTTCGACGCCGACACGCTGCCCTGGGAAGCCACCACGAACCCCGGGCTCAGGCTGAAGTCCGTTCTCAGCGACGACGAACGTGGCGAGTTTCTGGGTTTGATCAGCTTTGATCCTTTCGTGCGCAGCGGCCTCCATCAGCACCAGGGTGTGGCGACCAGTTTCGTGCTGCTGGGCGGCCTCACCGACTACCACGGAGCTGTCGACCTGCACCAGGTCGGCATCAATCAGCGCGGCTCGACACACGACGCCATGTCGTACATGTCGACGGTGCTGGTTTCGCGTCTTGAAGGGCCGGTGACCTACCCACCCGAAGCAGGGCCGCTGACCGGGCTGCACGCCGGTTCTCGCCACGCTTCGTTTCGCAACCCGGACCCTGACGTGCCACCGGAGATCAACGTGTCGATCGACCGAGTTCCGTTGGTCGACACCGGGATTCATGGCCTGCAGCGACAGACCGCGTTCGACTACACCGGCACCGGTTCGGTCCGGCGCATGGTGCAGTGGCGGCTCAGGCCCGAGACCGTCGTGCCGCCTTGGCAGGCCAGCGAAGGGGTCGAGTGCTGGGTCCGCGGCGGTTCGGTCGCGGTCAATGGCACACCGGCCCACGCCAACTGCTTTGTCGTGATCGAGCCGGGTGCCCGTGTGGACATCGAATCCCCTTTCGGGGCGCTGATTCTGGTTTGGGCCGATGGCCCCGAACGATGGCCCACCGACGCGCCCGACGCCAACCTATTCGGCTTCTGAGTCGGCCTCCAGCAGGCTTTGAATCAGGCGGTCCAGCGTCTTTCCCATGCGGGCCTGTTCGGCCGCGGTGACGCCGGCAAACAGTTGAGCCTCGCGTGCCTTGGCCGGGGTGCCGATGCGCTCGAACAGGCGCTGCCCCGCGGCATTCAACCAGAGCAGGGTGCGCCGTTTGTCCATCGGATCCTCGCGCTTGCTCAGCCGGCCGCCGCGCTCGAGCGCTGCGATCGCGCGGCTGACGGTCATCTTGTCGAGCCCGGTGATGGTGGCAACTTCGCTGGCCGCCACACCCGGATGATTGGCCAGCACCAGCATCGCCCGCCATTCGTTGAGCGACAGCCGATTGGCCTTGCCGATGGTCTGTGAAAACGGCCGTGCGGTCAGGTTGACCACACGCACGAGCTTGAAGAACAGCGAGTTGTCCAGCGGCAGCGAAGCGAGCGGCCGTGGCGCATCGGGCGTGGCCTTGGCCGTCATGTCTTGCGAGTTCCGGCCACGATCTCCTCGATCTTGCTGATCAGTTGCGGGTGCACCTGCGCCTTCCATCGTGCGTAGGTTCGGCGAGTGGCGACCTGCCAGTCGCTCATCTCGGGCGCGCTCGGCACGTGCACATTGACTCCGAGCGCGGTGACCTTCTCGACATCTTCGGCAAACAGCTTTCGCACCAGTTGGGTTTGCTGTTTGGCGGCATCGATTGCGGCACCGCGCACGATGGTCTGGTCGGCAGGCGTCCAACCCGACCACACCGGTGCGGCGATGGCGAACAGCAAAATGTCGTTCGAGTAGTTCCACTTGGTCACGAACTTCTGCCCCAAGGTCTGGATCTTCGCGGCAAGGAAAACCTCGAGTGGATTCTCCTGGCCGTCCACAGCACCCGAGGCCAGCGCAGGCTGCGCATCGGCGAAGCTCATGAAAGTGGGGTTGGCACCCATGCCCGCCATGATCTCCCCGTACATCGGGCTGCCCACCACGCGGATTTTCAAGCCTTTCAAGTCGTCGGGCCTGACGATGGGCCGCTTGCTGTTGCTGATTTGCCGGTAGCCGGTTTCGCCGACGGCCAACGGTTCGGCCCCGGCTTTGCGGACGATGTCGAAGTAGTCCTTCGACATCGCCTCGCTGGCCACCACGGCGTCGAACGCCTTGTGGTCGGGCAACAGGAACGGCAACGTGAACACGCCGAGTTGCGGCACCGTGCTGGTCCAGTTGACGGGCGCACCGCACAGCACGTCGATCACCCCTTGGCGCATGGCCGAGAACTCGCGGTCTTGCTGGCCTTGCACCAGGGAAGCCCCCGGGTACTGCTTGATGTTGATGCGACCCGCCGTGCGTTCGCGCACCAGCGTCGCAAAGATCTCGCCGCCACGCCCCCAGGCGAATGCCGGCGGCACCACGGTCGACATCTTGTATTCCGCCTTGTAGGCGGATTGGGCCGCCACGATGACAGGGAAGCCGATCGGCGCAGCCAGACCCGCGGCACCGAACTTGATCACATCTCGACGTTTCATCACATCTCCTTGGCGCTTGATGCTCGTCAGTAGCCGAGCTGCCGGGGCAGCCAGAGCGCGAGCTGTGGGAAGAACAGAACCGCACACGCAGCCCCGACGAACGAAAGAATCAACCAGCCCACATAGGGAAGCGTCGCTTCCATGCGCACCCCGGCGAGCCGGCAAGACACCATCAGGTTGACCGCCAACGGCGGCGTGAACTGCCCGATGGCGATCTTCATCGTCAGCAAGACGCCGAACCACACCGGATCCCAGTCGAAGACCTTCATCAACGGGTACAGCAACGGCAGGAACACCAGGAAGATCGAGACGCCGTCGAGCACCATGCCGAGTGCCGTCATCACGACGAACAGCAGAACCAGGGTGCCCGTCGAGCCGAGGCCGAGGTTCTTCACGAAGGCGACCAGGGGGTCGGCGATGCCGAGCGTGTTGACTGCGTAGGCGAAGATGCCTGCCAGCGCGAGCACGAGCATGATGACCGCCGAAATTTCGGTGGCCTCGCGGAAGATGCCGTAAAGATCCTTCCAGCCGATGCTGCGGTGGACGGCCATGCCGACGAACAGGCCGTAGGCCACCGCCACCACTGCCGCTTCGGTCGGCGTGAACCAGCCCAGCCGCATGCCGCCCAGAATCAGCAGCGGCGCGGCGAGTCCCCAACTGGCGGCTGCCAACGAAGACCAGAATGGCGGCCGGGGCAGCCCGCGTTCGAGTTCGCCGAAGCCATGCCTGCGCGACAGCCACACCGACGGCAGGATGAGTGCCAGGCCGGCGAGGATGCCTGGCACCATGCCGGCTGCGAACAGCGCGGGCACCGACGCGCCGGGAACGTTGACGCTGTAGACGATGAACGCGATCGACGGGGGAATCAGGATGTCGGTGGCCGCCGAGGCCCCGACTACGCTGGCGGAAAAGCCGGCCGGGTAGCCCGCACGCGTCATGGCGGCGATCATGACGCCGCCCACAGCCGCCGCCGTGGCCGGGCCTGACCCCGATATGCCGCCCATCACCATCGCCACCAGGATCGCCACCATCGGCAGCATGCCGGGTGAGCGCCCGGTGCAGGCCTGCGCGAAGGTGACCATTCGTTGCGCGACGCCGGAGCGATCGAAGATGGAACCCACGAGCACGAACATCGGCAGGGCCAGCAGCGGGTACTTCGCGATGCTGGCGTGCATGTTTTGCGGGGCGGCGAGCAATCCCCACCACGGCGATTCGAAGTTGCCTGCGGCGATGGCCACGATGCCGCCCGCCCCCAGGGCGACACTGATCGGAACACCCAGCAACATCAAGGCGATGAATGTGACCACAAGCAGGGTGCTGACCACGGCGCTTCAGCTTTCGTGTACCGATGCGGCGGACACTGCAACGCCCGTTCGGCGTTCGATACGCCATACCCGCCAGCCGAGCAGCGCAGCGCGCGCCGCGACGGCGAGGCACAGCGGTGCCACCCACACGGTGAACCACCAGCGCGGCACGCCCAGGCCGACGGAGGTCTCGGCCCAACGAACCTCATCGAGCAGCGTGCGCGCGAACAGCACGGCCAGCAAGGTGAACACCGCGACAGTCGCAACCGCCGACACCAGCCGCAGCGCGCGTTGTCGCGTGCTGCTGCCGCGATCGTAGAAGTATTCGATGCGAATGTGGCCGTCACGCGCCGCTGCGCCCGCCGCACCCGCCAGCACCATCACCACCATCAGAAACACCGAGATCTCCTCCGTCCAGGCGAAGGAATCGTTGGTGAGATAGCGGACCAGCACATTGCCCAGCGTGATCGCCACGAGCAGGCACATGCAGCTGACGCCGACCCATTCTTCCGGGCTCTTCGAAGATTTCATGTCGGGCTTCCTCGGCCGGGTGTTGCCGTGGCCTTGAGCACGGGCTGCCGCGTTCGGCTGACAACGCGCCACACCAAGATGGTAACGATGGTTACCGATTGGCAGGCTGGCGTTTTCCCGAAGGCAGGCTATGTCCACGGTCGATACAACCGCGCGGATCGTGCGCCGTTGCCGGTGAAGCGGGGCTGGCTCTGTTGCGCCGCTGCGTCGATTGCGCCTCGCAGCTGGTCGCGTGCCGAACGAAGTCAGCATCACTCGGCTATGGCAATCGCCGCCCAACCGAAGGCGCCGACGATGCTCGAGAGCCCGCCACGGGCGGCCTCGGCGGCCTCTCGTGCCAGTGGTCTTCCAATCATCCCCGGTTGTGGTCGTCGAGTTTTCCCCACCCATCAACGCCAAGGAGCAACAGATGGAAGCGGCCACGGGCCAACGACAGAAGCTGTTCGCGATGTGTCGCGATCAACGGGCATGCGACACAGCCATGGCGTGGCTATTCAGCGGGCACCGGAACAGGCGGCGCATAAGAAAACTGTCGGCCGGGAAAGGTTTGTTCGGTGCTGGCACGCAGTTCGGTGATGAACGTTTCGGCATAGAGCGGAAGCTGCCGTTGCGGATGCCAGTTCACCGCGAGCCATTGGCCGAGCGACCTGCCGTCGTGAACGATCGGCACCTGCGCCAGCGTCGGATCTTCGATCAACTGGTTCGACGGCACGATCGCGACG
>JANNEI010000069.1:0-3898 GCA_031378565.1 Burkholderiales bacterium | reverse complement strand
GAACTGGCCCGGCCAACCGCCTTCGAGCGCGCGCTGGTGCTGATCACGCAGTGGGCGTTCTTCGTCGGCTTTGCGCTGCTGTACCTCGTGTCGCGGCGCACCGCGCACCGCGTGGTCGGCTACTTCGAGGAAGAGGCGGTGATCAGCTACACGCTCTTCCTGGCCGAGATCGATTCGGGTCGCACGCCCAACGTCGCCGCACCCGCCATCGCCCTGCACTACTGGAAATTGCCTGCCGGGGCGACCCTGCGCGATGTGGTGCTGGTGGTGCGTGCCGATGAAGCGCACCACCGCGACATCAACCACGCGTTTGCCAGCAAGCTGGCCGGCGAGCCGGTGGACGCGGCAAGCCCTGCACCCTATCCGCCGCACGCGGACGATCTGCGGTCGAGCGGTTGAATATCCCCCCCACGTTCTCAAATCAAAGGACACACCATGAACCACGGAATTCACCATGTCACCACCGCCGATGAAACCCGCCTGCACGTGAAGGACTGGGGCAGCGGCCGCCCGGTCATCCTGATGTCGGGCTGGCCGCTGTCGGCCGACAGCTGGGACGACCAGGCCATCGCGATGGCCGAGGCCGGTTTTCGCACCATCGCCTATGACCGGCGCGGCTTCGGCCGCTCGTCGCAGCCATGGAGCGGCTACGACTACGACACGCTGGCCGACGACCTGGCCGCGGTGATCGAGCAAACGGGCGCGCGCGACGCCACGCTGGTGGGCTTTTCGATGGGCGGCGGCGAGGTGGCGCGCTACATGTCGCGCCACGCCGGCAAGTCGGTGACGAAGGCCGCGCTGATCTCGTCGGTGGTTCCGTTCATGCTGAAGACCGACAGCAACCCGCACGGCACCGAACAGGCGGTGTTCGACAAGATGGCCAAGGGCATGAAGGAAGACCGGGCCAAGTTCTTTGCCGGCTTCTTCAAGGACTTTTACGGCGTCAGCCTGGTGAACCAGGCGGTCAGCGAGCAAACGCTGGACTGGTCGCGCGGCATGGCGATGCAGGCCAGCCTGAAGGCCACGCTCGAGTGCGCCAAGTCATTCGCCAGCACCGACTTCCGCGGCGACCTGGCTTCGTTCAAGGTGCCCACGCTGATCATCCATGGCACCGACGACAAGACGGTGCCGATCGACGCGGCCGGCCGCGCTGCGGCCAAGGGAATTTCGCATTCCACGCTGATCGAATACGACGGCGCGCCGCACGGGCTGTTTGCGACGCACAAGCAGCAGTTGACGGAGGACTTGCTGGCGTTCCTGCGGCGTTGAGCCGGCTCTTGCTTCTCAAAGCAAAGAGCAAATTTCCACCGCAAAGGCGCAAAGGACGCGAAGGACGCAAAGGGCAGGAAGAAGCTTGAGTTTCCTTTGCGAACCTTGCGACCTTTGCGCCTTGGCGGTGAAGGCTTTACCTGTTCTGCGCCTGCAGACCGCCTGCCGCGCCGCTATGTGGGCTGGCGAACAGAACTGCCACGGGTCAGGCCCCATACTGTTTTTTCAGTCGATACGGCAAACGAGTCCAGCGCGCTTTCTGGCTCGCCCCCGTCACTCGGAGGAGCGAACCAATCACCAGAAAGCAAACATGGCCACCGTCGAAAACCACCTGATCGAACTGCTGCCGCGCAAAGACCGGCTGCAACTGCTGGCCTCTTGCGAGTTGTTTCAACTGGCCCTCGGCGACGTGCTGGGTGAGCCGGGCAAGCCGACGCGCCACGTCTACTTTCCGATCGACGGCTTCATTTCGCTGCTGGCGCTGGTGGATGGAACGCCGACGCTGGAAGTTGGTCTGGTCGGCCGCGAGGGCATGTTGGGCGCGCAGTTGGCGTTGGGTGTGGCGACCACGCCGTTGACCGCCCTGGTGCAAGGTGAAGGCCGCGCGTGGCGCATCGGGGCGGCGGCTTTCCGGCGTGAAATGGAGCGCAGTACTGCGCTTTCGCGCACGCTGAACCGATACGTCTATGTGTTGATGAGGCAGTTGACCACGGCCGCGCCCTGCATGCGGTTTCACCAGATCGGTCAACGACTGTCACGCTGGCTGCTGATGAGCCAAGACCGGGCGCACATCGACACGTTTCCGATCACGCACGAGTTTCTGGCGCATATGCTGGGCGTGCGCCGAGCGGGCGTCACCAGTGCGGCCGGCGTGTTGCAGCGAGCGGGCCTGATCCAGTACAGCCGTGGCCAGATGACGGTGCTGAACCGCCGCGGATTGGAGGCCGCCGCGTGCGGCTGCTATGCCGCGGACCAGCAGGCCTACGCCTCCTTGCTCTAGGCACGGCAGCGCGATCACGTCGAATCGGCCGATCTGTGCGCTATCAGACAGACGGCCGGCGGCACGGCGCGCACACTGGTTTCATCGGAGCCAGCCTCCGCCCGTCAAATGCCATGGCCGACGCCTCGAACGACCTGCTCGAACTGCTTCCACGCAAGGACCGACGCCACCTGATGACGTTGTTCGAGCCCTATGAGATGGTGCCCGGTGCCGTGCTCTGCGAGCCGGGCGCGCCCACCCATAACGTGTACTTTCCGACCGAAGGCGTCGTGTCTCTGGTTGGGCTGAACGACGGCAGCCCCGACCTGGAGGTGGCGATGGTGGGCCGTGAAGGCATGCTGGGCGCGGCCGTGGCGCTGGGCATCACGACATCGCGCCTGCGTCTTCTGGTGCAAGGCGAGGGGATGGCGCTGCGCATGGGCAACGCTGATTTCCGGCACGAACTGACACTCAGCGCTGCGCTGCGCACCTGCATCAACCGCTACCTGCACGTGCTGATGGAGCAGATGACGATGGCAAGCAGCTGCCACCGGTTCCATGAAATCGGGCCGCGGCTGGCGCGCTGGCTGCTGATGAGCCAGGACCGCAGCCACGACGACAATTTTCACGTGACCCAGGAGGCGCTGGCCTACAAGCTGGGCGTGCGCCGCGTCGGCGTCACCAATGCGGCGGGCCTGCTGCAGGAAGGCGGCCTGATCGAGTACCGCCGCGGCGCGATGACGGTGCTGGATCGCAAAGGACTGGAAGCGGCTGCTTGCCGTTGCTATGCCGCCGACCGCGAGGCGTACGCCGCGCTGCTGTAGTTGTTCGTTTGATCCGAAACAGGATGTTTCGTATGTTCGCCAGCGCACAGACCCTCAACCTGTGGCCCGGGCAACCTCCCAGGCAGAAGGGTCGCACCACGACTCCGCTCGTCTTTTCAATCCAGAACCTGCCGGGAGGCTGTCACATGAACTGCTTGCGCTCCATCCCCATCGTTGCTGCGGCATCTGTCGCCCTGCTGTTGAGCCCATCGGCTTCGGCCATCACGCTGGTGCCAGCCGGCCTGAATGCACTGGCCCCGGCCTTTGTGCCGGACATGGACGACCTGGTGCTCGATGCCGCCGGCCTGCCGAACCCCGGCTTCATGTTCCAGCCCGGCCCCATGCCGAATGTGTGCGGGCGCATCATCGCGATGACGGGCATGACTTCGGTGATCGACAACCAGCTCGCCCGCGATTGCAATGCCGGCGCGCCCTGGGACCGCATCCCTGCACCCGAGGGCATCGCGGTGTCGATTCCTGAGCCTGCCAGTGCGTTGCTGCTCGGACTCGGCCTGGCCAGCCTCGTCTTCATTCGACGCAAGCGCTGACGGCGGCGCAGCCCGCGCCAGGTCGGTCGGCGTTGAAACGCAATGGCGACCGGCGACGCACTGGCGCGCTACAAGAGCAAGCGCAATTTCGGCCTCACCCCCGAGCCTTCGGACGGCGGTAACGCCACTGAGGGCGCGCTGTCGTTCGTGGTCCAGAAGCACTGGGCCAGCAGCCTGCACTACGACTTCAGGCTCGAACTGGACGGCACGCTGAAAAGCTGGGCGGTGCCCAAAGGCCCCAGCTTCGACCCCAAGCAAAAACGCATGGCGGTGCAGGT
>JANNEI010000049.1:0-17334 GCA_031378565.1 Burkholderiales bacterium | reverse complement strand
TGCCGCGCACGTCCACCTTCACCAGATTGGAGGCACACACCTCGCTGTAGTGCAGCCCGAACGGGTTCAGCAGAAAGTGCGAATCCGCCCCCGGCACACGCATCGAGATGTGGTTGTAGATCAGCTCGCCCCAGCCGAGGTGATCGAAGATGCGGTAGGCGGCAGCCAGCTGAACGCGGGCAGCCCATTCTTCGGCCGTGAACCGCGTCGGATCGGTTGCCTCGGGGGTTGGCTGACCAGCGACTGGCAGGGGCGTGCTCATGATGGGCCTCGAAACGGGTTGACGGGACGTTGCGGGCGCGGCTGCGCGGCAGCTCAAACAAAGCGAAACGCGACCAAGCCCAGCGGCCCGTAGTCGACCTGAAAACAGTCGCCCGCCTGCGCCGCGGTGGGCCGCGTGAACGAGCCGGCGAGCACCACGTCGCCGACGTTGAGCTGCTCGCCGCTGGGCGCGATCTTGTTGGCCAGCAAGGCCACACCGTTGGCCGGATGTTCTAGCACGACAGCCGCCAGCCCGGTCTCTTCGATCACGCCGTTCTTGTAGAGCAGCGCGCCGACCCAGCGCAGGTCGATCTCGTCGGGCCTGACGGGCCGGCCGCCGAGCACGATGCCGGCGTTGGCGGCGAAGTCGCTGATGGTGTCGAAGACCTTGCGCATCGCCTTGGTGTCACGGTCGAACTGCTCGATGCGCGCATCGATGATCTCGATGGCCGGCATCACGACCTCGGTGGCCGACAGCACGTCACCCAGCGTCACGCCAGGCCCCTTCAACGGCTTGCCGAGGATGAAGGCCAGCTCGACCTCGACGCGCGGGGCGATGAAGCGCGCGGCGGGAATGTCGCTGCCCTGCTCGAAGAACATGTCGTCCATCAGCGGCGCGTAATCAGGCTCGGTGATCTGCGATGCCTGCTGCATCGCGCGCGATGTCAGCCCGATCTTGCGGCCCTTGATGCTGCGGCCGTCGGCGATTTCCAGCGCCACCCAGGTGCGCTGGATCGCATAGCCATCCTCGATCGTCATGTCGGGAAAGCGCGCCGAGAAGTGGCGCAGCGGGGTGCGCGTCTTGCGCGCGTCGTACAACTCGCGGGCCAGCGTGCGGATCAGTTCAGTCGGCAGCATGCTCAGGCCCTGGGCTGAAACAGCGGGTGAATGTTGCTGTGCTTGGCGTCGAAGACTTCCTGGCCTTCGTCGATCTGCAGCGTCAGGCCCAGCAACCGATGCGCGAACAGCGGGGCGAAATGATCATGCGCCGTGGCCAGCAGCGCGTTGCCGACGCGCCTGCGGACCGCCTCGCTGCGTCCGCTTGCCATGCGCAGGTTGAGGTAGGCAAAGGCGTATTCGCGCTGGCCATCGGCCACCGCACTGTGCGCCGCTGGATAAGCGAACACGCGCACGCCGCCGGTGGGGAACACGGGCGCGCCAGCGTCGTCGCGCACATCGCACATCGTGTCAGCCAGGGCGCGGCACAGCGCACTCATGTCTGTCTCGGCGTCGAGCTGCGCGGTGTACAGGATGACGAGGTGCGGCATGCGTGGCTTTCGGTGGGACTTTCAATCGCTTCAGGCCAGCAGCGGCGTGACCGGAAAGACGGCGTTGATCTGGCCGGTGCCCGAGCTGCCGAAGTACGGCGTGATGATTTCCGCGCGCTGGTCGTAGCGCTCGGCGCCCAGCACGCCGAGCAGCATCGCCGTGTCGTGCATGCCGCCTTCACCCCAGCACTTCTCGTTGTACATCGGCAGCATCTTCATGAAGACAGCCCAGTCGCCGCGCTTCCACATCTCGACCACCATGCGATCGGTCTGTTCGAGGAACTCGTCGAACACCTTGTGCATGAACTCCGGTGCCTGCCCGTTCGGCGCGAAGTGGTGCGACAGCGAGCCGCTGGCAAACACCGCCACCGTGCCGTCGTAGCGTTCCTCGATGGCGCGGCGCACCGCCAGCCCGAAGCGCACGCTTTCATCCAGCTGATGCCACATGCACCAGCCCGACACGCAGACCACCTTGAAGTGCTGGTCGGCGTTCATGTAGCGCATCGGCACCAGGGTGCCGTATTCGAGCTCGAGCGTGGTGTCGCTGTGGGCGCGGCTCTTGACGCCCATCTCGTTGGCCACCTCGGCGATCAGCTGCCCGAGCCGCGGATTTCCCGGGTACGCGTAGGGCAGGTTCTTGATGAAGTGCGGCAGTTCGTTGCTGGTGTAGACGCCTTCGAACTGCGGCGCGCAATTGATGTGGTACTCGGAATTGACGAGCCAGTGCACGTCGAACACCACGATGGTGTCGACACCCAGCGCGCGACAGCGCCGGCCGATTTCCTTGTGGCCGTCGATGGCCGCCTGCCGGCAGCCCTTGTGCGGCCCGTCCAGCTCGGACAGGTACATCGACGGAACGTGGGTGATCTTGGCGGCGAGGGCTAGTTTTCCCATCGTCAGATCCCCCAGTGTGGAATGTGATGCGAACCCATAGAGACACAGACGTTCTTCGGCTCCAGAAACACCTCGTAGCTCCACGTCCCGCCTTCTCGCCCGGTGCCCGAGGCCTTGGTGCCGCCGAACGGCTGGCGCAGGTCGCGCACGTTCTGGCTGTTGACGAAGCACATGCCGGCTTCGACGGCGGCGGCCACGCGGTGTGCGCGGCCGAGGCTCTCGGTCCAGACATAGCTCGACAAACCGTAGGCGATGTCGTTGGCGATGCGGATCGCGTCGGCCTCGTCGTCGAACGGGATCAGGCAGGCGACCGGGCCGAAGATTTCTTCCTGCGCGATGCGCATCCGGTTGTCGACATCGGCAAAAACGGTGGGCTTCACGAAGTTGCCCTGCGCGAGGTGGGCCGGCAGATCAGGCGCGCCCGCACCGCCGCACAGCAGCGTGGCGCCTTCGCGCGGGCCGAGTTCGATGTAGCTGCGCACCTTGACCAGGTGGGCGGCGCTGATCATCGGGCCGATCAGGGTCGATTCCAGCATCGGATCGCCGACGCTGAGGCGGCCGGCGCGCTCGGCAAAGCGCGCGGCGAAGTCGGCGTAGACCGTGCGCTGCACAAGGATGCGCGAACCGGCGGTGCAACGCTCGCCGTTGTTCGAGAAGATCATGAACACAGCGGCGTCCAGCGCGCGTGCCATGTCGGCGTCCGCAAAGATCACGAACGGGCTCTTGCCGCCGAGCTCCATCGAGAACTTCTTCAAACCCGCCGACTTGACGATGCGGTTGCCGGTGGCGGTGGAGCCGGTGAACGAGACCGCGCGCACATCCGGGTGCGCGACCAGCGGATCGCCGGCCTCTGCCCCGAGCCCATGAACGATGTTCAGCACTCCGGCAGGGATGCCCGCTTCCAGGGCCAGCTCGCCCAGCCGAGCAGCCGTCAGCGGCGACAGCTCGCTCATCTTCAGCACCGCCGTGTTGCCGAACGCGATGCAGGGTGCCACCTTCCAGGTCGCCGTCATGAACGGCACGTTCCACGGCGAGATCAGCGCGCACACGCCCACCGGGTGGAACAGCGTGTAGTTCAGGTGCGTCTCGGTCGGGTAGGTGTGGCCGTCGACGCGGGTGCACATTTCGGCAAAGTAATGAAAATTGTCGGCCGCGCGCGGCACCAGTTGCTTGCGCGTCTGGCCGATCACCTGCCCGGTGTCGCGCGTTTCGGTTTCGGAAATCGACGGCACCTGCTGCGTGATCAACTCGCCGAGCCGGTGCATCAGCCGGGCGCGCTGCGCAGCCGGTTTGCCGGCCCATGCCGGGAACGCGGCCTTCGCTGCGGCGACCGCGGCGTTGACTTCGTCGCTGCCGCCGCGCGCCACTTCGGCGAGCACTTGTTGCGTCGAAGGATCGAGGGTCTCGAAGGTGTCGCGGCTTGCAACTGCCTTGCCGTTGATCAGGTGTTGCACTTGCATCGGGCTGTCTCTGGATGGAAAACCGCTGGCGTCAGGCGAGGCCGAAAACTGCGTCGCCCACGATGGTGTTGACGAGCCGCCCGATGCCGTCGATCTCGCACACCACCTCGTCGCCAGGCTTCACGTCGACGACGCCTTCGGGTGTGCCGGTCAGGATCACGTCGCCCGGCAACAGCGTCATGAAGCGGCTCAGGTATTCGATCAGGAACGGAATGTCGAACACCAGGTCGCGCGTGTTCCCTTGCTGCGTGAGGTGCCCGTTCACCAGCGTGCGCAGCGGCAGATGCACGGTGTCGCCGATGTCGTCGGCATCGACCCACCACGGTCCGAGCACGGTGGCCCCGTCGCGGTTCTTGACGCGCAGATTGGGACGGTACCAGTTCTCCAGGTAGTCACGAATCGCATAGTCGTTGGCCACGGTGTAGCCCGCCACATGTTGCATCGCATCGGCTCGCGCCACTTGCCGCGCCGGTCGGCCGATGACCACGGCCAGCTCGCATTCGTAGTGCATGAAGCCGACGCCGGCCGGACGCCGCGTTTGCCCGCGGTGACCGAGCAGCGTGCCCGGGCCTTTCAGAAAAATCAGCGGCTCGTCTTGCTCAAGTCGCCCCAAGGCCGCCGCCGCGCGGCGACCGTCCCCCGAGGGGATGCCGGAAAGTGGCAGAGCCACATTTCCTTGAGATCGCCCCAAGGCCGCCGCCGCGCGGCGTCCGTCTCCCGAGGGGATGCCGGAAAGTGGCGGAGCCACATTTCCTTGAGAGAAGCCCAGTTCCGCTGCGTGGTCAGCGTAGTTCAAGCCAAGTGCGATCACCGTCCCGACCTCGAACGGCGGCAGCCAGACCACGGCGTCTTCAGAGACGGTGCGGCCATCGGCCAGGCGCAGCATCGCCTGCCCGTCGACGTCGAGCGGCGTCGCCTCGTGGAGGGCACCGGCATACGCGACGCGGGCGCGCTTCATGCCGCACTTTCCAACAGCCGCTCGGCAACAAACGCGTTCTCAAGTCGGCCCAGGCCGGCAATCTCGATCGCCACGCGCTGGCCTGCCCGCACATGCGGCGCGCCGGCAGCCACGCCGAGCATCAACACATCGCCGGGGGCCAGCGTCATGAACTCGGTCACGTCGGCGATCAGCGCGGCCACCGGGCGCAGCATGCCGCCGGTGGAAGTGCGCTGCGCCAACGCACCATCGACGTAAACATGCACAGCGAGATCGTCCGGGTTGGCAACATCGTCGCTGGCCACCACGCGCGGGCCGATCGGGCAGAAACCGTCACGCGCCTTGAGCCGAACCGATGGCCGATAGAAGCTGGTGTGCGGCACGCTCACGTCGTTGACGATGGTGTAGCCGGCCACGTGGTCGAGCGCACTCGCCCGGCTGACGCGGCACGCGGTGCGGCCGATCACGATGCCCAGCGTGGCACCGACTTCCAGTTCCACCGCGTCGGCCGGCACCACCACCGTGGCGGGTGCGTTCGGGGCGGCGTGCGTCAGCGTGTTGCGCGGCTTGATGTACAGAACCGGTGCGTTGGGAGGTGCCTTGTACGGCGGCAGGTTCACCGCATCGCCGAGCGCATTCAGCGCTTCGCGGTGGTTCAGCAGCACGCCGTACACCGCGCCCGACAACCGGTACGGCGGCACATCGAACCAGAGTTCCAGATCGCGCATGTGTTTCGATCCGCTTTCACTAACGTATTAGCAATATAGTCGCTAAGATGTGAGCGGGTCAATCCCCCGGCATTGTTGAATGACATGAGAGCGAAAAGCGGACAGATCGCCCACCGCAACCTGCCGCTGCTGCTGTTGCAGGCGCGCGAGCGCGTCATCTCGCGCTTCAGGCCGCTGCTGAACGCGAATGGCGTGACCGAGCAGCAGTGGCGCATCGTGCGTGCGCTCAGTGAACAGGGGCCGCTGGAGCCGCGCGAGATCGGCGAGGCGTGCCAGATTTCCAGCCCCAGCCTGGCAGGGGTGCTGTCACGCATGGACAGCCTCGGGCTCGTCACGCGCCAGCGGATAGACCACGATCAGCGCCGTGTGCTGGTCTCGCCCACGGCCAAAAGCAAGGCACTGGCCCGGCGCATGGCACCGCAGATCGAGGAAATTTACAAAGGCATCGAGCAGACCTTGGGAGCCGAGTTCACCGGGCAGCTCTACCGATCGCTCGACGACCTGCTGGCCCGACTGGCACCCGACGCGGCGGGCGATGCGGCAGGCGGTGCGGACTGAACCACGCCTTGCGGATCAGCAGCCCGCAGACGCAGTCGCCAACCACTCACTCGTGGGCGTGGGCCTTGCGCCAGCCGACAACAACGTCCACCGCTTCGGCCTTGCGCACGAAGGCGTCGTACTCCATGTCGCCGAAGTCGGCCGAATCGACATGCAGGTAGTCGGCTGCACGCGCGCCCGGTACAGGCCAGGAGGCCGGCGCGGTCGCATGCGTCTCGATCAATTCGAACTTCTTGCTTCCGTCGGGTGACAGGCGGGCCAGCCGCACTGGCAGGCCGACCTGCGAAGACCAGTCGATCTGGGTCGAGCGGCCGGCTGACTTGCCGCCGTAGCGTTGAAGTCCGCGCGGCGCACCCTTCACCGGCGTCAAAGCCGAGAGTTCGCGCGCGTCGAAAAATGTAGCCAGACTGTCCCAACTGACGGCGACGCCAAGCGTTGCCAATTCTCCTGCGGTGTAGTCGACGACGCGCTGGTCGGCGTGGAACACGCGCTCGAAACGAATCGTGCCGGCGGCATCCCGCGTCCACAATTCCTCGATGTCGCCCTTGATGAGCGAGATGCGCCGCTCGGTGCGTTCGAAGTACCAGGTGTCGCTCAAGGTTCGCAGGCGTTTGGACGCGTCACGCCGAGTCACGGTCACCTGGTAGCGGGCCGCGATCGGTGCCAGCGGCGCGGCCGCCGCCGTGGCTGCCGCGCCAACCCTTGCCGGCTCGGCCTTGGGGGCCGCCTGATGCGCCACAGCGCTTACCGCCAGGCAGCAGCCGGCAGCCACAATGATGCTCGTGGCCGCAAGCTTGCGCACAACAATGCCCCGAAAGTCTTCGGGTTCACTCGATCGAGCTGCCTTCAAAACCCGAACGCCTCGCGCATCACGTGGAAGATCCAGTTCTGTTCCATGCTGCCGCGGACCAGATAGGCCTTGGGTCCGCGCGCAAAGACGGAAACGTCCTCGCCGGCATGGGTCTCCGAGCCCAGCGGCACGGCCGCTTCCTGCAGGAAGCCGAGCGCAGCGGTGTCGACGCTGGTCAGGTCGGGCCGCGCGATCGGGCCGCGGTAGCCGGGGCCGTTCTGGTAGCCCAGCGTCGTGTACGGCAAACCGTTCGCGTCCCTGCTGAGAGTCACGGCGTCGCCGTCGACGCTGGGCACATCGCGCACCAGGCCGAGGATGTCGTTGCCGCGGTGCGGGTAGCCGGCCAGCGTGAACACGTGGCTGTGGTCGGCGGTGACGATGATCAGCGTGTCCTGATCGCTGGTCATCTCCATCGCCTTGCGCACGGCGTTCGAGAACTCCACCGTGTCGATCAGCGCACGCTTGGCGTTGCCACCGTGGTGGGCGTGATCGATGCGGCCGGCTTCCACGTGCAGGAAGAAACCGTTCGGGTTTTTCTGGAGCATGCGGATCGACTTCTCGGTCATGTCGGTCAGCGAAGGCTCGCCGGCGGTGTCGGTGGCGCGGTCGGCCTCGAACTGCATGTGGCTCGGCTCGTACAGGCCCAGCAGATGCTCGGTCGTGGCCGGGTTGATGGCGTCGAACTGCGCCTTGTTCCACACGTAGGCGGCGGCCGGTCCACGGGTGGTCAACCATTCGGTCGTCAGGTTGCGGCCGTCGTTGCGACGGCCCTTGACGGTGGCGTACTCCGGGTCGAAGAAGTCGCTCACACCGACTTTCTTCGGCAAAAAGTAAGTGCGACCGCCGCCCATGGCCACCTTGAGGCTGGCCTTCACCGAGGGTGAGACCTCGATCAATTGGCGAGCGATGTCCTTGACACCGCAACCTGCGGGCAGGTTGGCGTCGGCCTCCCAGTCGCGCACGGGGGTGTGCGCGTAAGTGGCAGCCGGCGTGGCGTGCGTCAGGCGAGCCGTCGACACGACGCCGGTCGAGCGCCCGCTGTCGGCGGCGTACTCGAGAACCGTCTTCAGCGTCTTGGCCGCGTTATTGGCTGCATTGCAGTCACCGCGGGTCGATGTCTGGTTGACCGACAACATGCCTTCGCGGGCCTTGTAGCCGGTGACCATGGCCGTCATCGTCGGGGCAGAGTCGGAGGTCTGCTGGTCCCACGAGTACGTCTTGGAAAGCGCGCTGTAAGGCAGCGTCTCGAACGACAGGCGGTTCTCTTCTCCGGGCTTGCCCTTGGTCTGGCCCTCGTAGATGCGCGCTGCCGTTTGCGTTGACACGCCCATGCCGTCGCCGACGAACAGGATCACGTTCTTGGCGCGCCGGGTGTTCGGGTAAAGCGCCTTGCCCCGCGTGATGAAGTCGTTGCCGGCGTTGTACCAGTCGGCGACCGACTCGGGGCCCTGCACCACCGGGTCGGCGGCAAACGCTGGCATCAATGTGCCCATGCTGGCCAGTGCGGCAGCCGCCGCGATCAATGTCATTTTGATCATTTGGATACTCCTTGATGGATCAACGAATCTGTGGGTGACGGTGGCGGGCAACGCCTGCGACAAGGCCAAGCCCCGCCAGGATCAAGGCCCAGGATTCCGGCTCCGGGACCGCGGTGACGTTCAACGACACATCATCGATGCCGCCGAACAGTGGCCCGCGGTTGCTGGCGCTGGCAAAACGCAAGGTGTAGTCCTGGCCGGCGGTCAATGCACCGGCGGGAAGCGCTGCCGAGAACACGGTCCAGCCGGACGGAAGCTGATCGGCTGCTGCGGTCCAGGTGGAGGTGAACAGCAGATCGGCCGCATCGGTGCTGAATGCGGCAGCGCCCGATTTGAGAATGTCCACACGCACCGTGAAAACGTCGTCATTCGATGTGGAATCCAGACTCGTCCGGTCGCCACCGATGGCCGGGTCACCCAGATACGACGCGAACCACGAGTAGCTCAGCGTCGCCGCCTGCAACGGCCTCGCGCCCACCGAGAATGTCTGCGACAGGGCCAGGTGCGAGGGCGCGGCCAGGTCGAGCAGGGCGTAATAGTTGCCCGAGTTCGCGCCCGGGGTTGTCGCCCCTGACACCGGCGACACCGTGCCACTGTTGACGACCACGGCACCCACGATGCCGAACTCGCTGGCCGTCCAGCCGGTGATCGGGTCGGGCGACTGGATGACTGCCGCGTCAAGCTCGAAGCTGCCGTTGGCGATCAAGTTGACCGCACCCGCCGGCCCCGACAGAGCGGCCAGGACGGACATCACGGCGACCGGTGCCGCAAGGCGGATCGGGCTGAGGTTCATGGACACTTCTCCTGAGGAAAAAAACCGATTCTCAAGTGTGCTGCGCGGCTGTGACGGTAGCGTGTCAGCCCGATGTGCCGCTCCCGGTTGATCGGACTATCGGACCATCGGACTATCGGACTGTCGGACTGTCGGCTCCACCGACGCCGTCCCGAACGCCAGTCTCGCCGGTATCCGCGAAAACGTGACTGGCCAGCGGCGTTCAGCCTGCACTGCCCCCACCCACATCAGAAGTTGGCGCAAAATCTTCGACTTCGATCAGCAGCCTGCGGGAGCATTCAGGATGGAACACAGCGACACCGTGAAGGTCTTCGGTTTTCGTCAATTCGACCTGGAAGCCGGTGTGATGCGCCGGTCGAGGTACAAGGCGACGCGCCACACCATCGACGAACACCTGGGCGGCGAAGTCATGGAAGGAACCGAGCAAGATGTGTCTGCGCACGAGCTGGATGCGCAAGGACGCTACCACCGCGTCGCCACGGGCTGGGGCGCGCTGGACTGACCTCGGCCAGGCGGGGGCGCGCCGCCACCAGGCGATCCGTCACCCCCGGCGGCGGTGCACCACGAGGCCCACGACACCGAGCCCAGCCAGCAGCAGTGCGTAGGTTTCCGGTTCCGGAACCGCCGCCACGCCGAGCGCGACGAATTGCGTGAACTGCGTGCCGGAAAAGTTGTTGTCGGACACCAGCAGCAGCGTCTGCCGCCCGTTCACCGTCGGCCCCCATGTCAGGCCCTCGATGTTGTCCAGCGCCAGCGAACTGCCGTCGGTGTTCTTCAGGTCCGACAGATCGAGCAGCAGCGTCTTCTGCACCGCCTGAACATTGACCAGCCCGGCGATGCTGTCCAGCCCGGACACATCGGTGGCGTTGCGCGCATCCAGTTGGTACAGGCGGATGGTGTTGCCCGTGACCGGCGTGCCGGGCGTGATTGCGCCGACTGCGAATGAGCGCTCGATGGCGATGAACTGCCGGTCGCCGATGGCCAGCAAGTCGGTCAGTCCGTTGGTTGCAAAGCCGCCCGGCGGATTCGGCGGCAGCACGACCTTCTCGACCTCGTAGACGTACTCGGCCCCGCTTGCGCCGGTGGCCACGTCGAACGACAACAGCCGCGCGGGCGAGCCGTTGGTCAGCGTGGCGGTGGGGCCGTCCTGCGTCAGCGCGTTCTCGGTTGCGGTGTACAACGTCTTGCCGTCGGTGGACAGCGTCAGGCTCTCGAACGCCAGGTTGTTGTAGATGCCGCGGTCGCCGGCCGTGGTGCCGGCGGCCGAGCCCGCCGGCAGATAGCGCGTGGGCACCGCGAAGTCGCGAATGTAGGAGCCGTCAGCCTTCATCTCGCGCACCGTGGGTGCCTGGAAACCGGCGACGCTGCGCTGGCCCTCGTTGCTCCAGTAGAAGCTGCCGGTGGCCTGATTGAAGCGCAGGCCTTCGGGGTCGACCGTGCTGACGGCAAAGCTGCCCCCGCCCGGTTTTTGAATCGTGGTGACCGCATTGAAGTTCACGCCGGACATGCCCGGAGTGGCCGACCGCTGAAACTTGGAAAGATCGAGCGACAGTTCGTAGAAACGGGCCGGGTTGATCGAACTGCGGTCGTCGCTGATCGCAAAGTAGTGTCCGCTGGCCGAGTCGAAATCGATGCCCGACAAGCCACCCACCGTGGTGCCTGAATACTGCGTTGCGCTGGGCACGATCTGCTGGCCGAGGTAAGTCATCGCGAACGGCCCGGCGGCATGCGCGGGGGCCGACACAGCAGCGGCGACAAGCAGGGCCGCAGCCCCGAGGGTCGAGTGAATGTTCATCGAGATGGCTCCTGTGGGCTGAGGACGGTTGGGAGGTGTGCGCAGGTACTGCGTTCGCATCGCAACGCTGCCGCGCAGGTTGCGCCCTCGGGATGACAGCGCTGTGAAAAGCGGCGCGGCGGCGGCGAACCCCGCGTGCATGCGAGAGCGGCTCGCTCATCATTCCGACGTGCGCAGTTCGTCGCGCAGTTCCTCGATCAGCCAGTCCACCAGCTTGACCGTGTCCGGTCGGCGGTTCAGGTGTGGCGCAACCCACAGAGCCAGCTTGTTGGGCCCTCCCGAAAAGCCCAGCGGCGCGACCAGGGTTCCGCTGCTCAGATCGTCGCGCACGAGCATCCGGGGGACATTGGCCAGGCCGAGGCCGCACTTGGCCGCCTGGATCAACAGGTAGAAGTGATCGAAGGCGTCAGCGATGTGCAAATCGCCGGCGTCCTGGCCGCAACACTGGCTCCAGTCGGCCCAGGCATGGGGCCGCGTTCGCGACACCATCAGCCGCGCGCGAGCCAGATCGCCGGCCGACTTCAGCCGCAGGTTCCGCAGGTACCCGGCGGAGCAGACCGGGCCGATCCACTCGGCGACGACATCGGTGCAAATCGCTCCCTTCGGCGGATCGATGGTCGACAGCCGGATCGCCACACCGATGTTGTCGCGTGTGAAGTCGACCGACCCATGGCCCATGTTGAAGCGCAACTCGACACCGGGGTTCGCTTCCTGGAAGCGTGCCAGCCTCGGGATCAGCCAATACATCATGATCGACTCCGAGCACGACAAGGTCAGCGGGCCGGGCGTCAATTGCTCGATGCTGGACTGGATCATGTCGAACGCTCTCGACAGGCTTTCTGCCATGCGCTGGCCCTCGGCCGTCGGCTCGGTGCCGTGCGCGCTGCGCCTGAGCAACGGCAATCCGAGCGAGTCTTCCAGCATCCGGATGTGCCGGCTCACCGCCCCATGTGTGACCGACAGTTCGGTGGCCGCGGCGCTGAAACTGCGCAGCCTGGCCGTCGCCTCGAAAGCGCGCAACGCATTCAACGAGAGCCGTGACAACGCCATGGCAGCGCTCCTGAAGGAAGGACGAAGACTCGGGTATTCCCACTCTTCTTGTGAGTTTTTCTCACAGGTCGTTGAGATCATATCGTTTGATGTCAGCCGATCAGATGGCTACTCTCGCCTTCACTCGTGCGCACGCCGAGCGTCCTCGTCCGCAGCCTGACAAGGCAACAAAAACTCACAACCTTCGATGTCACAGCAAGCCACCCGCGCCGAGTTCTCCGCGCGTTATTTCGTCGAAAGCTCGGTGCCTTCGGAGAAGGTCGCGAAGGTCATCGCCGGCGAGCAGTCGAGCGGCACCTTCCTGTCGTTGCCCGGCGAAACCGACGAGTTGAAACAGCGCTCACGCGCCCGCGTCGTGCGGATCGATCCTTTGCCGCCTGCCTTGGAGCCCACGCTGCAGAGCGCCTTTGTCGAGCGCCGTCAGCACGCTGACGTTTTCCACCGGGCCGAGATCGAGATTGCCTTCCCCATCGACAACGTTGGCACCAACCTGCCGAGCCTGCTGGCCACGATCGCCGGCAACCTGTTCGAGCTCGGCGAAGTCACGGGCCTGCGCCTGCTCGACCTGGATCTACCGCCGGCTTATGCCGCTGGCTTTGCCGGCCCGGGCTTCGGCGTCGAGGGCACGCGCCGGCTGGCCGGTGTCTCGGGTCGTCCGCTGATCGGCACGATCATCAAGCCCAGCATCGGCCTGACGCCGCCGCAGACTGCCGAGTTGGTAGACAGCCTGTGCGCCGCAGGAATCGATTTCATCAAGGACGACGAGTTGATCGCCGACCCGCCGTACGCGCCGTTCGACCAACGGCTGCGCGCGGTCATGCCGGTGCTGCATCGCCATGCCGACCGCCTCGGGCGCATGCCGATGTACGCCATCAACATTTCGGGGTCGATCGACGAAATGCTGCGCCGGCACGATGCGGTGCTGAACGCGGGCGGCAGCTGCGTGATGGTCAGCGTCAACTGGGTCGGCTTTGCCGGGGTGGCCCACCTTCGCCACCATGCGCGGTTGCCGATCCATGGCCACCGCAACGGCTGGGGCGCGTTCACCCGCCACCCCGGACTCGGCTTCGCATTCGAGGCGTACCAGAAGCTGTGGCGCCTGGCCGGCATCGACCATCTTCATGTCAACGGCATCCGAAGCAAGTTCTGGGAACCCGACGACTCGGTCATCCGCTCGGCCCGCGCCTGCCTGGCACCCTTTGCAGGCGTCTCCACGCTGATGCCTGTGTTCTCTTCGGGGCAATGGGCCGGCCAGGCACCCGACCTCTATGCGCAGCTGGGCTCGACCGACCTGATGCACCTGGCCGGTGGCGGCATCATCGGCCACCCTGACGGCGTCGCGGCCGGCGTCGCCAGCATGCGCGAAGGCTGGGAAGCCGCCGTCGCCGGCACCAGCCTGGACGCCTACGCGCGGGACCATCCGGCGCTGCGCCGCGCGCTGGCCCACTTCGGGACGCTGTAAGGCCATGGTTGCGCCGCATTCCGACCTTCGGCTCGCCTTCTACGGCGATGACTTCACCGGCTCGACCGATGCGCTGGAGGTCCTCGCCTTCGCCGGGCTGCGCTGTGCACTGTTCCTTGCGGTGCCCAGCGCCGACACGCTGCGCGAACTGGGGTCGTTCGATGCGATCGGCATCGCCGGCGACAGCCGCGCCATGTCACCAGCCGAGATGGACTCGAAGCTGCCAACCGTGCTGGCGGCGATGGCGCGCCTCCCGACCTCCTTGGTGCACTACAAGGTCTGCTCCACGTTCGACAGCTCGCCCTCGATCGGCAGCATCGGCCGGGTCATGGATCTGGCGCGCGCTGCGTTCGGCGACGGCGTGATCCCCATCGTTGCGGGCACGCCGGCACTCGGCCGCTACTGCTTGTTCGGCAACCTGTTCGCGCGCTCGGGCACCGACGGTCAAGTGCACCGGCTGGACCGCCATCCGATCATGAGCGCGCACCCGGTCACGCCGATGACCGAGGCCGACCTTGCGCGCCACCTTTCGGCGCAGACCGTGCAGCAGGTTGCCAGGTTCGAGCTGCCGAGCCTGTCGACCGACCGCTTGTCGATGGACCGCGCGCTCGAACGACTGGTCGCACAGGCACCGGGAGCCATCCTGTTCGATGCCGCCACGCCTCAGCACCTGACTGACGTCGGCCGCCTGCTCGAAGGCCTGAGCCGCCGGGCTCAACAGCGCGGCGGGCCGCTGTTCAGCGTCGGCTCGTCGGGCCTGGAGTACGCGATGACCCAGTGGTGGCGCGAGAGCGGCGCGCACCCGCAAGCTGCCTCCTCTGTCGCGGCCGACTTCGAGCGTTTCGATGCGGTGCCGCAGGTGCTGGCCGTCTCGGGCAGCGCGTCGGCGCTGAGTGCGCTGCAGATCGACGCCGCCGTGGCCGCGGGCTTCGTCGATCTGCCGGTGGACGCGCGTGCGTTGGTGGCCGGTGCCGGCTTGCAAGATCCCGATGATTCGCAGGACAGCCTGCGCCTGCTCGCCGATCGAGCGATCCTGGCCCTGCAGCAAGGCCACAGCGTGATGCTCCACACTGCGCGCGGCGCGCAGGATCCGCGAATCGAATCGATGATCGCCGCCCTCGTGTCATCCGGGCTGACCCGGAGCCAAGCCAGACATGAGGGCGGGCGTCTGCTCGGCCAGCGTTTGGGACAGTTGGTCGACACCGTGCTGCGCGCCGTGCCGCTGCGACGTCTGCTGCTGTCGGGGGGCGACACCTCCAGTCAGATTACCCAGCGACTTGGGCCCGACGCGTTGCTCATCGCTGCGCGCCTGGCACCCGGTGCGCCGCTGTGTCGTGTGGTGTCGCGCGCACCCCATTTGCAGCAGTTGCAGATCGCCCTGAAGGGCGGGCAGATGGGCCAGCCTGATTACTTCGTCAAAGCGCTGTGCGGTACGGCTCAGACCGGCCTTTAGCGCACCGTCACATTCACAAAACAGGAGACTGACCGTGTTCCAGATCAACCGCCGCCAAGTTCTGATGGGCAGTGCCGCCATCGCCGCCGTGCCCGCACTCGTGCTGCCGCGCGCAGCACGCGCCGCCGAGTTCACCTACAAGTTCGGCACCAATGTGCCGGCCACGCACCCACTGAACGTGCGCGCGATGGAGGCCGCCGAGCGCATCCTGAAGGAGACCAACGGCCAGGTTGCGATCAATGTTTTCCCCAACAACCAGCTCGGCAACGACTCGGACATGCTGTCGCAGCTGCGCGCCGGCGGACTCGAATTTTTCACCATCTCGGGCGTCAACGTGCTATCGCAACTGGTGCCGATCTCGTCGATGTGGGGCCTGGGCTTTGCGTGGGCGAACGACGACGCGGTGCACAAGGCGCTGGACGGCGAACTGGGCAAATTCCTGCGCGGCCAGTTCCCCAAGGTCGGCCTGCTGGCGATGGACACGATCTGGAGTTCGGGCTTCCGACAAATCACCAACAGCGTCAAGCCGATCAATACGCCCGAGGACCTGAAGGGCCTGAAGATGCGGGTGCCGGTGAGCCCGCTGTGGACTTCGCTGTTCAAGCACCTGGGCGCATCGCCGGCGTCGATCAGCTTCGCCGAGACCTACTCGTCGCTGCAGACCAAGGTGGTCGACGGGCAGGAGAACCCACTGGCGATCATCTCGATCGCCAAGCTCTACGAAGTGCAGAAGTTCTGTTCGATGACCAACCACATGTGGGACGGCTGGTGGTGCATGACCAACCAAAAAGTCTGGGACCGCATCCCCGAGAAGGCGCGGCCGATCATCGCAAAGAACCTCAACCAGGCCGCGCTCGAGATGCGCGCCGACGGTGCCAAGCTCAACTCGTCATTGCGCGGCGACCTGTCCGCGAAGGGCTTGGCGTTCAATGACCCCAAGCTCGACGCCTTCCGAGACACACTTGTCAAGTCGGGCTTCTACACCGAGTGGCGCCAGAAGTACGGCGAGGAAGCCTGGGCGCTGCTGGAGAAGTACACCGGCAAGCTGGGCTGAACGATGCAGGCCATCTACATCCCCGGCGACGGTGCCCCGCCAAGCGTCGCGGCGGACTGGGCGCGCCGCATGCAGACCGCGCTGGCCCGCGTGCTGGCCGTGCCGGTGGCGCTGCTGGTGGCGGCCGAGATCGGCGTGCTGCTGGCCGGGGTGATCGCGCGCTACGTCTTCCATAGTCCGCTGATCTGGTCCGACGAACTGGCCTCGATCCTCTTCCTGTGGCTGGCCATGCTGGGTTCGGCAATAGCGTTCGAGCGCGGCGACCACATGCGCATGACGGCTGTCGTCAGCAAGCTGCAGCCGGCGACACGTGCCTTCCTCGACGTGCTGGCCACCGCCGCGGCGCTGGCTTTCCTGGTGCTGATCCTGCCGCACGCATGGGAGTACGCCGTCGAAGAAGCGGTGATGCTGACCCCCGCGCTCGAAATCAAGAACTCCTGGCGGGTGGCTGCGATGGCGGTGGGCTTCGGCGCGATGGCGGTGTTCGCGGTGTTGCAGTTGGTGCAGGTGGGCAGACCGCGACAGGTGGCGCTGGCGCTGGCGCTGACCGTCGGCCTGATCGTGCTGATGGTGCTGTTGCAGCCGTTGTGGCGGCAACTGGGCAACTTCAATCTGGTGGTGTTCTTCGTTGTCATCGTCGCTGCGGCGGTGTTCGCGGGTGTACCGATCGCATTCGCTTTCGGGCTGGCCACGCTGGGCTACGTGATGCTGACCACCAGCGTGCCGGTGCTGATCGTCGTTGGCCGCATGGACGAAGGCGTGAGCCACCTGATCCTGCTGTCGGTGCCGCTGTTCGTGTTTCTGGGCCAGTTGATCGAGATGACCGGCATGGCGCGAGCCATGGTGGGCTTCCTGGCCAGCCTGCTCGGCCACGTGCGCGGCGGTCTGCACTACGTTCTGCTCGGGGCGATGTACTTGGTCTCGGGCATCTCCGGGTCCAAGGCGGCCGACATGGCCGCAGTGGCACCGGTGCTGTTCCCCGAAATGAAAAAGCGCGGCGCGAAGGAAGGCGACCTGGTCGCATTGCTGGCGGCCACCGGCGCGCAGACCGAGACGATCCCGCCCAGCATCGTCCTGATCACGATCGGTTCGGTCACCGGCGTGTCGATCGCTGCGCTCTTCACCGGTGGCCTGCTGCCAGGCGCGGTGTTGGCGGTCACGCTGATGGCGGTGGTGTGGGTGCGCTATCGAAACGAGGACTTGAGCGGTGTCAAGCGCGCCAGCGGCCGCCAG
>JANNEI010000109.1:0-2130 GCA_031378565.1 Burkholderiales bacterium | reverse complement strand
CAGGCCGGCGTTGCCCCCGCCGCCGTGATGGCCATCGGCGTGCACGGGCAGACGATTCGCCATCGGCCTCGCGAGTTCGACGCCACGGGATACACCGTGCAACTGAACAACCCCGCCTTGCTGGCCGAGTTGACTGGAATCGACGTTGTGAGTGACTTCCGTTCGCGCGATGTGGCGGCCGGCGGCCAGGGCGCGCCGCTGGTGCCCGCGTTCCACCGGATCGTGTTCGGCCGTGCGGGCGAAACTGTGGCGGTGCTCAACATCGGAGGCATCGGCAACCTCAGTGTGCTGGGTGGCGACGGCACCACGTTGGGCTTCGACTGCGGCCCCGGCAACGCGCTGATCGACCACTGGTGCGTTGAACACACCGGCTCGGCGTTTGACAGGGAAGGAGCCTGGGCGGCGGGCGGTGCGGTCCTGCCGAACGTGCTGGCGGCGCTGCAACGAGAGCCCTACTTCGATCTTGCACCGCCCAAGAGCACCGGGCGCGATCTGTTCAATCCCAACTGGCTGGCGTCGCGGCTTCAATCGACATCCGGGGTCGATGCGCCTGCACCTCAGGATGTGCAGGCAACCCTCACAGAGCTGACGGCCTGGGCATGCGCGCAAGCCGTGCAACGCGCTGCGCCCGGCGCGCAGCGGTTGATCGTGTGCGGGGGTGGCGCGTTGAATCTGCATTTGATGCGTCGGCTGGCACTGCGTCTGCCGAATCTGCCGGTGCAGTCCAGCGACCGCTGCGGTGTCCCGGTCGACCAGGTGGAGGCGGCGGCGTTCGCATGGCTGGCGAAGGCTTTTACCCACCGCGAACCGGGCAATGTGATCGCGGTCACGGGCGCTGCCGGTCCCCGCGTGCTCGGCGCTCTTTATCCGGCCCGCTGAAATACAAAAGGCCACCCGAGGGCGGCCTTTTTAGGTCGGACAGAATCAATGCGTCAGGTCGTGAAACTCGAACCGCAGCCACAAGTGGTCGTTGCATTCGGGTTCTTGATCACGAACTGTGCCCCTTGGAGATCGTCCTTGTAATCGATCTCGGCACCTGCCAAATACTGAAGGCTCATCGCGTCGATCAGCAACGTCACACCGTTCTTGCTCATCTGGGTGTCGTCGTCGTTCACCACTTCATCGAAGGTGAACCCGTACTGAAACCCGGAACATCCACCGCCCTGCACGAACACGCGCAGCTTCAGGTCGGGATTTCCTTCTTCATCCACAAGTTCCTTGACCTTCAGCGAAGCGCTGTCGGTGAAGATCAGCGGCACCGGGGGAATCTCATCGGCTGGCGAGGTCTGGACGGCTTCTGCGACTGCACTCATGGCAACTCCTTGGGGTTGTACAACCCATTATCCTGCGTTTCACACTGTCAGGTTGATTGCCAACCCAAAGGCCGCCGCCATCAATCTGTGACGGATCGAACATGGTGGCTTGCCGATGCGTTTTCAAGCTCCTTGACGGTCAGCCCAAAACAAGGAAGGCCGCTGTCCGCGGCCTTCTCGGTTGGGCTGGAGCCGATCAGCGCTTGCTGAATTGCTTGCGGCGGCGAGCGCCGTGGAAACCGACCTTCTTGCGCTCGACTTCTCGCGCGTCACGCGTCACGAAGCCTGCGTGCTTCAGTGCAGGCTTCAACGCTTCGTCGTAGTCGATGAGGGCGCGGGTGATGCCGTGGCGAACCGCACCGGCCTGGCCGGATTCGCCGCCACCGTGCACGTTCACCTTGATGTCGAAGGCCGCGTCATTCGCGGTCAACATCAGCGGCTGCTTGACCACCATGATCGACGTCTGGCGGCCGAAATACTGCTCCACCGACTTGCCGTTCACGAGGATCTGCCCGCTGCCCTTCTTCATGAAAACGCGAGCCACCGAAGACTTGCGGCGACCGGTTCCGTAATTCCAAATTCCAATCATCGCGTCTCCTTAGAGTTCCAGCACTTTGGGCTGCTGCGCGGTGTGTGGATGCGTGGCACCAGCGTACACCTTCAGCTTCTTGATCATGGCGTAGCCGAGCGGGCCCTTGGGCAGCATGCCCTTGACGGCCTTTTCAAGGGCGCGCGTGGGATGCTTTGCCTGCATGTCCTTGAACTTGGTGGCATGAATGCCGCCCGGGTACCCGGAATGGCGGTAGTACACCTTGTC
>JANNEI010000009.1:0-3307 GCA_031378565.1 Burkholderiales bacterium | reverse complement strand
AACAGCGGGTTGCTGCCCATGTCGCCGTTCATGGTCCAGGTGACCCGGGTCGCCGAACCCTCGGGCTTGAAGCGCAGGTCGCCGCTCGATGTGGTGCCGAAATCGGGAAAGAACAGGTCGTAGGCGACGCGCTGTCCGGGCTCGGCCGCGGTGAAGGTCATGCGGCCGTCGCCTTGCGATTTGCTGTGCCATGTCCACTGCGCGCCGGCACCGCTTTCCGGGCCGGCGTATTCGATCTGCATGGCCGGGTCGCGCTGGTTCCAGACCGACCACTGCTTCCAGCCACGCGGGTTGGCCACCATCGCGTAGATGCGATCGGCCGGCGCGTTCACGCTGATGCTGCGCGACACGCTGAAGGTCGATGGCAGCAGCCAGCCGCCCACCAGCAGCACCGCAGCCAGCGCCAGCACGCCAAGGCCCAGCCATTTCAGGATTTTCATGATCTGTCTCCGTCCGCCAGTGGGAAGCCAGTGTGCTGCCCGCGCGGCCCGGCGGCAAGCCGTCGCGAATGATGGGAAAATTCATCGCTCTGCACCGCCCCGGATTGATTGGCATGGCTTCGACTTCGTTTGACTTCTTCGTGATCGGTGCGGGCAGCGGCGGCGTTCGCGCGGCGCGCATGGCAGCGCAGCGCGGTGTTCGCGTCGCGGTGGCCGAAGCAGGCGCGCTGGGCGGCACCTGCGTCAATCTGGGCTGCATTCCGAAGAAGCTCTACAGCAATGCGGCGCACTACGCCGAGGCCTTCGAGGAAGCGCGCGGTTACGGCTGGCAGGTCGCCCAACCGACGCTCGATTGGGCGCAGCTGAAAGCCAATCGCGCGCGTGAGATATCGCGCCTCAACGGCATCTACGAGCGCCTGCTGCTGGAGGCCGGCGTGACCGTTCTGCGTGGGCACGCCCGACTGGCGGGTCCGCACCATGTCGAGCTGAACGGCCAGCGCTTCGAGGCCCGCCACGTGCTGGTGGCCACCGGCGGCCGGCCGCTGGTGCCCGAATTGCCGGGCGGCGAGCTGGCCGTCAGTTCGAACGAGATGTTCGACCTGCCGGTGTTCCCGCAGCACCTGGTGGTGGTCGGCGGCGGCTACATCGCCTGCGAGATGGCGTCGATCTTCCACGGCCTCGGTGCGCAAGTCACTCAGATGGTGCGCGGCACGCAGTTGCTGCGCGGGTTCGATGCCGACGTGTCCAGCTTCGTCGCAGACGAGATGACGAAGAAGGGCGTCGTGATTCGCCTGCAATCGAAGATCGAGTCGATGCAGCCCGCCGCGGGCGGCGTGGAGGTGCGTTTGCAGAGCGGTCAAACCCTGGAGGCCGACAGCGTGCTCAACGCCACCGGTCGCATCCCCAACACCGCGGGTCTGGGGCTGCAAGAGGCGGGTGTGAATGTCGGCCCGCGCGGCGAGGTGCGGGTGGATGCGAACTACCAGACGAACCTGCCCTCGGTGCACGCCGTGGGCGACGTGACCGACAAGATCCAGCTCACGCCGGTGGCACTGGCCGAAGCCATGGTGCTGGTGGACCGGCTGTTCGGCGATGCGAAGCGCTGTATCGACTACGAGTTCATTCCCACCGCCGTGTTCACGCACCCGAACATCGGCACCGTCGGGTTGACCGAAGCCCAGGCGCGGGAGAAGTTTGCTGCGGTTCGCATTTACCGCACCGACTTCAAGGCGCTGCGCCACACGCTCTCGGGCAGCAGCGAGCGAACCATGATGAAGCTGGTGGTCGACGACGCGAGCGACCGCGTGGTGGGCGCGCACATGGTGGGTGCCGACGCGGGCGAGATCGTCCAGGGCCTGGCGGTGGCGTTGCGCGCCGGAGCCACCAAGGCGGTGTTCGACAGCACCATCGGCATCCACCCCACGGTGGCCGAGGAGTTCGTGACCCTGCGCGAGCCGCTGCGCCGCTGAGGGGCCGCGTGGGGGCCGCCGGCAGTGGCGGTGGCATCATTCGACCGGTGGCCGATGGGTTGCGCCGCCGTGCTTGTTCTTGAACCTGAAAACCATGATTCATCACCTCTCGTTTCCCCGTTCGCAACGCTGCCTGCTGGGCCTGCTGTGCCTGGCGGCGTTGGCCGCGCCGTTGAGCGTTGGCGCGCAGAAAGTGAAGGAAGGCAGCTTCGGCAAAGCCAAGGCGGGTGGCCCGCTGCTGACCCGCGAGCAACTGCGAGACTGCATGGCGAAGCAGGAGAAAGTCCGCATCGAAAGCGAAGAAACCCTGGCGCTGCAAACCCAGTTCGAGCGCGAAAAGGCCGAGCTCCAGCGGCTCGGCGGTGTGCTGAAAGAAGAACTGGCCGTGCTCGACCGCACCAGCCAGGAGGCCGTCGATCAGTACAACGCCAAGGCCGCTGCGCGCGACAGAACGATCGACGATTTCGAGGCGCGCGCACCGGCCTACAACCTGCGCGTGCAAGGGCTCAAGGCACAGCGCGAGGCGTTCACTGCGGCATGCGAGAACCGGCGGTTCGACGAGAAGGACGAGATCGCGATCAAGAAGGGAAAGTGATTCATGACCCTGACCACCACGCCCGTTTTCGCTGCCACGTCGATGGCCACGCCGAGTGCCGACAACCCCTTGCTCCAGCCCTGGGACGCAGCGCACGGGCTGCCACCATTCGGCACCACGCGCCCTGAGCACTTCAAGCCGGCGTTCGACATGGCGCTGGCCGAACACCTGGCCGACATCGACGCCATCGCCACCTCCACCGAGCCGCCGAGCTTCGACAACACCGTGGCCGCCTTCGACCGCAGTGGCCGACTGGCATGCAGCATCGAGCGCATGTTTTCGAATCTCGCGTCCAGCGCCACCTCGCCCGCATTGCAGGCCATCGAGCTGGCGATGGCACCGCGTCTTGCGGCGCACGACAGTGCCGTCCACATGAACGCGGGCCTGTTTCGTCGCATCGACGATTTGTTCGGACGGCGCGCGTCGCTCGGGCTGTCGGCCGAGCAACTGCGGCTGCTGGAGCGGTTTCACCTCGACTTCGTGCGCGCCGGGGCGCAGCTCGCACCGGCCGCGCAGCGCCGCTATGCCCAGGTGATGGCAAGGCTGGCCGAACTGACCACACGCTTTGCCCAGAATGTGCTGGCCGACGAGTCGGCCTATGTGCTCGTGTTGCGCAGCGAGGCCGACCTGGCGGGCCTGCCCGACTTCGTGCGCGCTGCGGCGCGGCAAGCCGCAACCGAGCGCGGCCTGCTGGCCGCCGACGCGGCGGGCGCGATCACGCTGTCGCGCTCGCACATCGTGCCGTTCCTGACCTTTTCGGACCGGCGCGACTTGCGCGAGCAGGCCTGCACCGCATGGACCAC